>CAYYVJ010000220.1:0-1011 GCA_964475115.1 uncultured Lachnospiraceae bacterium | reverse complement strand
TTTGATGAGATAGGCTGTGGTTTGAAAATAAAAGAAATTCAAAGAACGAAAGTAGAATTATTAGAGTCTTTAGAGTTATACTATAGAGTGATCATTCTACATCAAAGGGATTTGATAGATGAAGTAGAAGATTAGGAGGTAGATAGATGTTACTTGTAATAGATATTGGAAATACAAACATTACAGTTGGTATATATAAAAAAGAGGAATTAGTGGGAAGTTTTCGTATTATGACGCAAACACCAAGAACTTCAGATGAATATGGAATGCTTCTTAGCGATTTAGTGGTTCATAGAGATATTAAAATCGAAGAAATAGAAGATGTTATGATATCTTCTGTAGTTCCACAAATTATGCATTCTTTTAATAACGCAATTCGTAAATATTTTTATAAAGAACCAATGGAAGTGCGTGTTGGAACAAAGACGGGTATTAAAATTATAACTCCTCATCCAAATGAAATAGGAGCAGACCGTATCGTAGATGCAGTAGCTGCATATGATACTTATGGTGGTCCAGTTATCGTTTTAGACTTTGGAACAGCTACTACCTATGATTTGATATTAGAAGATGGTTCTTTTGCGGCAGGTATCACTTCTCCAGGCATTAAAATCAGTGCAAAAGCGCTTTGGGAGGATACAGCAAGATTACCTGAAATAGAAATCAAAAAACCGGATTCCATTTTAGCCAAGGAAACGATTTCAAGTATGCAAGCGGGTCTTATCTATGGATGTATTGGACAAACAGAATATATTATAGATAAAATAAAAGAAGAAAGTGGTTTGCATAACGCGAAAGTAATAGCTACAGGTGGTTTGGGAAGAATAATTGCAGATGAAACAGATAAAATAGATGTATATGATCCTAATTTATCATTAATGGGCTTGCGCTTAATTTACAATAAATCAAAAGGTATAAAATGAAACTAAAGATAGGAAATATTGAAATAGAAAACAATTTAATATTGGCACCTATGGCAGGGGTTACGGACCTGCCATTTCGCTTGCTTTG
>CAYYVJ010000219.1:0-1086 GCA_964475115.1 uncultured Lachnospiraceae bacterium | reverse complement strand
TTAAATATCCTTTTGGAGATCTTTTTAATAAGAAAGTAGTGAATGAAAACCACCTATTTATTGCAGGTGGAGTGGGAATTACACCCTATTTGAGCCTGATAAAATATTATGAGTTAAATGGTTTACTGCAGAATATCTCGCTGTTTTACAGCGCTAAATACTTTGATGACTTACTCCATTATGAATCCCTGAAAAGTGTTCTTGGTGAAAGGATGGAAGTGTTTATTACGAGAGAGAACTGTAGCAACTGTCATTGTAAACGAATCGGTACTGAGGATGTTAATAGGAAAGCGGATAAAGAAACTAATATTTATATATGTGGAAGTAAGTCTTTTAACCAAGATTATAAGGATTTACTTATGAAAAATGGATACTCAAAAATTTTTATGGATGAATGGGATTAAAGTGGATTTACACCATACGAAGGATGCTGGAGGTAGACTATGAAATTAATCGATGGATATATAGCAATGTAAGATAAAAGCTTATAATAAAGATAATTCATACATGCGCTTAATAAAAGGAGGTTGCTTTAATGGACATAACTGCACTATCAATGGCAATGAGCCAAATAAATCTTGGTCAGCAAGTAGATTTAGCAGTATTTAATCTAGCAAAGAATGCATCAGAAGCCCAGACCGAGGGATTAATAAAGATGATGGAAACAAGTTCTAGTTCCATGGAATTATCGATCAATCCTCATATCGGTGGAAATATAGATATTATAGTCTGAAAAAAAGACATCTAGCCTAAAATGCTAGATGTCTTTTTTGTGATTCTCTATCATAAGGATAATTAATATTGATAATCAATCTCAAAATACTTGACAAATTATAGAAAATATTATAATGTAATTTAGCTAGCAAAATAATATAAAAATGACTTGAAACTTTTATCTATGAGGAGACAGAAAAATTATGAAAATAAACAGATTGATTTCCGTTTTAGCGATTGCATTAACATTAACAGTAACAGCATGTTCAAATGGTGCTTCTAGTGGCATAAATGAAGAAACAACCACAATTGCAGGTGAAATCAAGACGTAGCTCTAGCATTAGACATTGTACCAGTAGGTATATCTGAAGC
>CAYYVJ010000218.1:0-1113 GCA_964475115.1 uncultured Lachnospiraceae bacterium | reverse complement strand
GATTTACTAAACTTTTAATGGATGCTTGTAATCTTGAATTTAATGATAACGCTTTTGATAATGTCACCTTATTTTATACTCTTATGTATATTGACAAAGAACAGCATATAAAAGTAATTCAAGAAGCATACAGAACATTAAAAAAAGAAGGAGAATTATATATTTGGGATGCAAGTATAAATGAAGCAAACCCTTTTTTAGTCCACTTAAACATAGATGCGAATGGCTCGACAGTTAATACAACTTATGGAATCTATAAAGAAGACGCATTCCAAGATAAAATGTACTTTAAGAATATCTGCGAAAATGCCGGTTTTAATTTGCTTTACGATGCTGAAGAAAACAATCAATTTTATCTTCACTTTAGGAAATAATTCTATGGAATATCCTTTCAGCAAAAGTGGAATCGTATCTCATTATTACATTTATATAGAATATAATCCTACAACTTCAAATTTATGGAATTTTATGTATGCCCTGTTTGTGGAAATGTAATTCAGACAATTGGAAAGGGTTCTTATAGTTGCTGTGGAGTTATGCTTCCAGTTGCAGAAGTAGAAGTGGATAATGAGATACATCAAATCGTTCAGAGATGGTAAAACTTTACCCGGAACAAAATCTTGAGTGCAGATTTGCGAAAAGAGGGCATGGGATTATCTATGTATACTGCAATAGACACGGATTATTTAGAAGTATTATTTAAATCCAACTAGAAAGGAATGTGAAATATTTTGACAAAGATGCCAGTTCTCTTTATAGGGCATGGATCACCTATGAATGCTATTGAAGACAACGAATATACTAGAAGTTGGAGAAGTATAGCAGAACGAATTCCAAAACCTGAGGTGATATTGTCTATATCAGCCCATTGGTTTACAAAAGGAACCAAAGTTATGAATCAAGAAAAACCAAAAACTATATATGATATGTATGGCTTTCCAAAGGAATTATATGAAGTTATATATAATTCTCAAGGGTCACCTGGCATAGCTAAGGTCTCAAAGGAGCTGATTTCAAAGGAAACTGAATATGATAACTCTTGGGGAATTGACCATGGTACATGGTCAGTATTAGTTCATATGTATCCTGATAGAGATATCCCAGTTTTTCAAA
>CAYYVJ010000217.1:0-1173 GCA_964475115.1 uncultured Lachnospiraceae bacterium | reverse complement strand
CCATTGCAAACGCCTTGTCCTTCATAAACTCTGTTATTTTTCTTCTTCTCACGTCAATCACCTCGAGTATAGTTTAACCTAAATCGGTAAGCTTATTCATGGATGATTTCAATATTTATATAATAATGATTTAAAATATCAATGTAATTTTTTCCATCTAGTGCAAGCTGATTGCTTCCATAAAGGCTAACTCCTAGTCCATGACCGATTCCTCTCGAAATAATGCGAAGATTGTCATTATATTCCTCTATCGTAAATGCCAAAGATTGTAAATCAAAATTTTCTACAAATAAGTCTGCACTCATTACAATATCTCCAACCTTAACTTTATTTATGTATCCAGAAGCATCGGAAGCCTCTAATGTTAAGAGACTCATTATTTCTTCTGCTGCCATCTCATAATCAGGATATCCTTCTTTCAATTTCTTAATAAAATCTGTTTTTGAAATAACGGTTAAAGCTAAATAATTATCTGCTTGGATATCATTTGCACTTTGGGCACCATGTAGGTATTCATATCCTTCTTTTCCTCTTGTCATTCCTGCACTCACACGATGAAAAAATGGCTCTATTAATTGCTCTTGATAGGAAATTACTTCTCCCTTTGTATCCGAAACAGCTTTTTCATACCGCTTATAGGTAGTGGCAAACTTATCTTCTCCCCAATTTTTCCTCATTTCTTCAAATGTCATATAGGGCAAGTCAAGTTCCTTACTAGTTATTGTACTTGCACCAGCTATTTTCTTTTCTATATAAGTTCTTATTAAAATAGCTTGGACCTTAAAAGCCTCATCTTCAAAATCGATTGGCATGTAATAAGGTATCACCCCTAAAACATATTGATCTATCCCTAATTCTTCTGTTATTCCATTGTTGATTATTGTAATCGTTTTATCTCCTTTTTCTATTTTTTTTAATCCAAAATTTGTTTCCTTCCCCGTAAGTGCCATAGTAATAAGATAAGGTAGCACTAAGGTAATAAAAAAGATAAAAATACCTTCTATTAACTTTTCTCTAATATAATCTTCTCTCTTCATTTTAATACCTCATCTATGATAACAGCCAAGGGTTCCATAGCATTCATTGCTTCTTCGACTGTATTTGTTTGTGCCCCCACTTCTATCAATGCCGACTTTGGCTTGAATTGTAAATTATATCGATATGCATTAATCA
>CAYYVJ010000216.1:0-1196 GCA_964475115.1 uncultured Lachnospiraceae bacterium | reverse complement strand
TATTTAAAAACTTTGATTCAAGACTTCTATAATATTCCAATTAATAATATAAATGTTAGTATACAGGAGTGAATATGGAGGGAAAAAAAGAAAAAGTTTCAGCAAAGAAAAAATTAACGGTGAAAGAGATTGGCATTGACAAGCTGCTGATTATACTGCTATTAGGTGTTGCGTTAGTTTTCTTATCCTTTCCTGAAGGCAAGAAGAAGGCTACAACCAATGAAACAGAACCTGTAAAAGAAATTGCAGTATCAGAAGATACTTATGAAAGGCTTTTGGAAGAGAGACTAAAGAATACATTATCCAAAGTAGAAGATGTAGGACAAATTGAAGTTATGATTACTGTTAAAGCTACGAGTGAAAAAATCGTTCTCAAAGAAAATCCTTATACCAATCATACGACTTCAGAAACAGACAGTGAAGGGGGAAGTAGGAATTCCATGGAAAGTTCACAGTCTGACTCAGCAGTATACATAGAAGAGAGCGATGGAAGTAAAAGACCATATGTGATTAAAGAAATTGAACCTAAAATTGAGGGGGTTGTAGTGATTGCGCAAGGTGGAGATAAGGCAGCCATTGTTTCAGAAATTATGGATGCAGTAGCCGCTTTATTTGATGTACCAAGGCATAAAATTAAAGTTTTAAAAATGAAAATTGCTTCTTAAGGAGGGAAAGATGTGAAGCGTTTATTCAAAAAGAATCAAATTATTATAACGGCACTAGCAATCATGATTGTTATTGCAGGATATATAGAATATAGCCAACGTATTGGAAATGAAAATGATCTTTCTGATGCCATTATGGATGAAACTAGCATATCTACAGCAGACATTGAAGATACTAATACAGATTTATTAGAAGATATTGAAAGTCTTGAAATAGATATAGAAGATATGGAAAATGCAGAGAATGTAGATGATTTGGAAAATGTAGAAAACACAGAAAACGCAGCGGCTCCTGGTGAAGCCGTTTTAGCAAGTGGAACAACAAATGTAAATTTCATATTTGAAAAGAAGATTGAAAGAGAACAAATTCGTTCTGAAAAAGAAGAGGTTTTATTAGGTCTTATTAATAATGCCAATATAACGGATGAACAAAAGCAAGATGCAGTTGATGCTATGTTGGAAATTACTACAAATATGGATAGAGAAGCAGCAGCCGAAATGCTTTTAGAAACTAAGGGATTTACGGATGTA
>CAYYVJ010000215.1:0-1201 GCA_964475115.1 uncultured Lachnospiraceae bacterium | reverse complement strand
AAATAACTTCTTGACAAGAAAAAAAGCAGATGGTATACTTATAAAGCTGTTAGTACAGCATGTAACGAAGTAGAGTATCCACTCTCACCCCAGCACATAAGTGACTCGGGTTAATATTTGAGATATTATGATAATATATATTATTATCATTGAGCTTAAATGGTGGATAGTCTGACTATCCACTTTTTTTATACGATCAAGGATAAACCTTGGATCGAAAGCATATGGAGGTGCACGATTATTAGCGAATTAATGATTAATGAGCAAATCAGAGACAAAGAAGTCCGTTTGGTAGGTGAAGATGGAGAACAATTAGGTGTTATGCCAACGAAAGAGGCACTAAGACTTGCTAAAGAAGCAGAGCTTGATTTAGTAAAGATTGCTCCCACAGCTAAGCCACCTGTATGTAAGATTATCGACTATGGTAAGTACAGATATGAATTGGCGAGAAAAGAAAAAGAAGCAAAGAAAAAGCAGAAAGTAATTGATGTAAAAGAAGTACGTTTGTCACCAAACATTGGAGAAAATGACTTGAATACAAAGATTGGTGCTGCAAGAAAATTCATTGAAAAAGGTGATAAAGTAAAAGTCACTTTAAGATTCCGTGGTAGAGAAATGGCTCATATGGGAAATGGAAGAAAGATCTTAGATGTCTTTGCAGAAAAGCTTTCAGATATTGCTATAGTCGATAAGCCTGCTAAACTAGAAGGTAGAAGTATAATGATGTTTTTAACAGAAAAACATTAGAAAAAATTAAGAGAAGAGAATCAAGGAGGAAGCAAAATGCCTAAAATTAAAACAAACAGATCTGCTGCAAAGCGTTTTAAAAAGACTAGCACAGGAAAGTTAAAGAGAATGAAAGCATATAAGAGTCATATTTTAACTAAAAAGAGTACAAAGAGAAAAAGAAATCTTCGTAAAGCTGCAATGACAGATTCTACAAACGTACAAAATATGAAGAAGCTTTTACCTTATTTATAAGAACTAAGAAAAGGAGGACATAGACGATGGCAAGAGTAAAAGGCGGAATGAACGCTAAGAAAAGACATAATAGAGTATTAAAATTGGCTAAGGGCTATAGAGGCGCTAGATCCAAACAATATAGAGTAGCAAAACAATCTGTAATGAGAGCTTTAACAACTTCTTATTCAGGAAGAAAAGAAAGAAAGAGACAATTCAGACAATTATGGATCGCACGTAT
>CAYYVJ010000214.1:0-1273 GCA_964475115.1 uncultured Lachnospiraceae bacterium | reverse complement strand
TTTGCTCTTGGGATCAATTTTCTCAATCATTGGAATTCCAAATGCCGCTGTTTTTCCAGTTCCTGTTTGAGCTTGCCCAATGATGTCTACTCCAGTCAAAGCTACTGGTATTGCCTTCGCTTGTATTAACGTTGCTTCTTCAAAACCCATATCTGTAATTGCTCTAATAATAGGTTCTGAAATGTTTAATGATTCAAATTTAACTATTTCCATTTATTTTGTTTCCTCTCTCTACTCTCTTAGAAGTATTTCTCTTCTAAGCCAAATTATTCGTTCCAGAGCATTCTACGCATTAAAAAACGCTCCTTTACTTTTTAGAATCGAGGTAAAGAGCGCAGAATTAACATTTAATTGAATTTATTTCCCAATTTGCCGCCTCTTGCGAGTGGCTTTTCATGTCCCACGGATACTCCAGACAAAACGCTACGGAAACTATCTTATCAAAAATGTGGTCATATGTCAATCTATTTTTTTTCAACATTTTTTCTTGCATTTTATGGATAGATGTAGTAGTATTTGAATATACTATAAGTAGTTTTGAAAACCACATAAAGAGTTTACGAGAATTGTAAAGGGAGGAATTATTATGAAATTTAAACCAAAAGATCCTGGAAGCGCAATTACCCATTTTATAGGTATGCTTATGGCACTATTTGCTGCAACTCCATTACTTATAAAGGCGGCAAGAGAGCCTGACTTAATGCATATAATTTCCTTAGGAACTTTTATTGTTAGCATGGTTTTATTATATGCAGCTAGTACTATCTATCATACACTGAATATTTCTGAAAAAACAAATAAACTTCTTCGTAAAGTTGATCATATGATGATTTTTATTTTAATTGCAGGAACTTATACACCAATTTGTCTAATCGTGCTTAGAGGAAAAGTAGGCTACACTATATTCGCTATTGTATGGGGAATTGCTATTGCAGGAATATTAATTAAAGCTTTTTGGATTACTTGTCCAAAATGGTTTTCCTCTGCACTCTACATTGCCATGGGATGGGTTTGCGTATTAGCATTTACTCAAATTATTAATGCCTTACCTAAAGCTGCTTTTGCTTGGTTGTTAGCTGGTGGTATCATTTATACCATTGGTGGAATTATATATGCTCTAAAACTTCCTATTTTTAATATGAAGCATAAGAACTTTGGCTCTCATGAAATATTCCATCTCTTTGTTATGGGAGGAAGCTTGTGCCATTTTATCCTTATGTACAAATATGTGGCCTCTATGCCTTTAGGCTAGAGACCACATGGTTTTCTATAC
>CAYYVJ010000213.1:0-1290 GCA_964475115.1 uncultured Lachnospiraceae bacterium | reverse complement strand
CTTATGCTTATCCACATTATACACTAAGTAAAGGGATTCGACAATATATTAGAAATATCTAATTTTATTTATAAAAATGACGATATATAAGGAAGCGGCTATAATTTCAATTCATGATTTTTTGAGGAGGAGACAATATGTCAGTAAAAGTAAATGCAAATAACATTTGGGGAAATAGTAATATAGGTATAAATCATGAAACTTCTCATAAAAGTAGTAAGAAAACCTTTTTTGCAGGAGATTTAAACCTTGCAAAAGACCCAATTTCCAAAAAAAGAAATGAAGCAAGAGATAAAGCGTTGAGAATCGTACAAGATGCTTGGGAAAATCAACTAGATGTGGACAAAACTATTCAGTCCAAACTAGATCAATATCAAAAAATACAAAAAGTAAAAGAAGCGTCTTGGAAAGAACTTAAAAGTATTGATAATAGCAAAGCAGAACTTCAGAAATTATATGGAGTAGAAGCGAATTCAATAGAACAAAAGGATTTGGAACTTCTTGAAAGACGTGAAGATAATAGAAGCAGAGTTAACTATACTGCTTTTTCAAAAGAAGAAATGGAGCGTCTGGAAGAGCTAGACCAAGGAAAACTTACTGAATACCAAAGTAGATCTCTAGAATTACATAAGCAGGGTACAAAGTTTAAAAAAGATATCCAGTCTGCTGATCAACAATCAATTAATGTAAACGATGATATTAGAAGCATTAATCGGGAACTTTTAAAATCTAATCCTATGCTTGATGCACAGCAAAATGCTGAAGATATTATGGCTGCCGCAACTGAGGAAATCATCGGAATGCTTGTAGATGAATCGAAAGAGCATATGGATGAAGAGCTAGAAGAAGTTGAGGAAAAATCTGAAAAAGTAGAGGAAGAAACCAAAGCAAAGGAAGAAAACCTAGAGGAGCTTCGTGAAATGAGGGCTATACAAGAAGCAATTATCGCAGGCACAAAAGAGGCATTGGACCGCGCGGAGGCAAGGCAAAGGCAAAATAATGTACCAGATATTAATTTAAGAGATATGATCGATATTACAAAATCTCAAACCCAAATGGAAGACGCACAGAAAAGTCTTCAAAACATTAAAAATAGCATGAATTTAGTAGAAGCTGATTTAAAAGGAATAAAAGTAGACCAAGAAGTGTAGATTCAGGCGATAAAAAGAGGAGATATGACCAACGAACTGTTTCCTGTCAAGTAGACAGGAAACAGTTCGTTTCATTCTCCTTTTAAAATAATATTATAAATTACTTCTGCAATAGCATCTTCGTCATTACTCACAGTTA
>CAYYVJ010000212.1:0-1491 GCA_964475115.1 uncultured Lachnospiraceae bacterium | reverse complement strand
GATGCCGGTAAAACAACGCTGACAGAACGTATTTTATTTTATACTGGTGTTAACTACAAAATAGGTGATACCCATGAAGGTACTGCAACCATGGACTGGATGGAGCAGGAACAAGAAAGAGGTATAACTATTACTTCTGCCGCTACAACTTGTCACTGGACACTTCAAGAGCATGCAGAAAGCAAAGCTGGCGCTCTTGAACATCGTATCAATATTATTGACACTCCAGGACACGTTGACTTTACAGTAGAAGTAGAACGTTCACTACGTGTACTTGATGGTGCAGTTGGTGTATTTGATGCAAAGAATGGTGTAGAACCTCAATCAGAAAATGTATGGCGTCAGGCTGACACATACAACGTACCAAGAATCGCATTTGTTAATAAAATGGATATTATTGGTGCAGACTTTTTCAACGTTGTTTCTATGGTTAGAACAAGATTAGGTAAAAACACAGTTCCACTTCAAATACCAATTGGTAAAGAAGATACATTTCAAGGTGTTGTTGACTTATTTGAAATGAAAGCTTACCTATATCATGGAGATAAAGGTGAGGAAGTTGAAGTAACAGACGTTCCTGAAGATTTAAAAGACTTAGCAGAAGAATATAGAGCAAACTTGATTGAAAAAATCTGCGAAACAGATGATGATTTAATGATGCAGTACCTTGAAGGTGAAGAACCTACAATATTGGACTTGAAAGCAGCTTTACGTAAAGCTACATGTAATGTTTCAATTATTCCAGTATGTTGTGGTACAGCTTATAAAAACAGAGGTATTCAAAAACTTCTAGATGCAGTTCTTGAATACATGCCAGCTCCAACTGATATCGAATCTATTAAAGGTATGGATATGGATGGAAATGAAGTAGAAAGACATTCTTCAGATGAAGAACCATTTTCTGCATTGGCATTTAAAATCATGGCTGATCCATTTGTTGGTAAGCTAGCATTCTTTAGAGTGTATTCAGGAACTATGAACGCAGGTTCATATGTACTAAATGCAACAAAGAATAAGAAAGAACGTGTTGGACGTATCCTTCAGATGCATGCCAACAAGAGAGAAGAATTAACGAAAGTATATTCTGGAGATATTGCAGCAGCTGTAGGTTTTAAAGTTACAACTACTGGTGATACAATCTGTGATGAGCAGAATCCAGTAATACTTGAATCTATGGAATTCCCTGAACCAGTTATTGAATTGGCAATTGAGCCTAAGACAAAAGCTGGACAAGGAAAGTTAGGTGAATCTTTAGCTAAACTTGCAGAAGAAGATCCTACATTTAGAGCCCATACTGATCAAGAAACTGGTCAAACAATTATTGCAGGTATGGGAGAGTTACATCTTGAAGTTATCGTAGATAGACTTCTTCGTGAATTTAAAGTAGAAGCTAACGTAGGTGCTCCTCAAGTTGCATATAAAGAAACATTTACAAAATCTATTGAAGTAGATAGTAAGTATGCAAAACAGTCTGGTGGACGTGGACAATAC
>CAYYVJ010000211.1:0-1553 GCA_964475115.1 uncultured Lachnospiraceae bacterium | reverse complement strand
TTTGCCATCTTGGTTTCCTCCTTCATTCAGATTGGTTTTACATTTATAATATGTGCAATACACACATATTTTATACTGGAATTGATTGGTATTTATTTACAAGTCCTCTATTTTGCAACCAACATTTTCAATACAAGACTTAATTGTACTTTCGTCAGTTGATTGATTGTATCCGACTTCAATTGAACTGCTTGCGGCATCAATATTAACCATAGAGATACCATTTATTTTACCTAATGCATTCTTTAACTGAGTTTTAGTTTCGGTATTTTCTATACCTGATACATTATATTGGATTTTGTTCATAAGCTACTCCTTTTGAATTTAAATTGTATTTTGTGGACATTTAATATTTAAACCTTTACAGCAGTTAGTATTACCATCCATGTGGATATTAATGCAAAAAAGAATGTGATGAATCTGGAAATCATATATTACACTTATATCTAATTGAGTAACAGGAGATTAGAAAGTAAGACAGATGTTTTTTGAAAATTTTGCATATTTTATAAATAAAAAGTATAATTGATTTAAATTAGATTATTAGTATACTTCAATGGAGAAACGATAAAATGGAACCATATTATTATAGTCAAATGAATAAACAACAGCAAAGAATTTATCAGGTTATCAAGAGTGGTGTTGAGTTACTTTCACAAAAAATTGATGTTCAGAGAATTGATGGAACAGAGCTGAGCGAAATCTTTTATAAGATAAAATTGGATTGCCCAGAGATATTTTATGTTTCAACAATTCAGTATTCTTTCTACGAGGATTCTACACTGTTAAAGGCAAAGCCGGTTTATTTGTTTGAAAAGAATAAAATTAGAGAGCATCAGATTGCGATGCGTACCAGAGTGGAGAAGCTTGCCCGAGTGGTAAAAGATAAAAATGACTTGGAAAAGGAACAATATATTCATGATTTTATTTGTAAAAATGTAACTTACGATAAGCTAAAGAAACAATATTCACATGAAATTATAGGTCCATTGGGACAAGGAGTTGGAGTCTGTGAAGGTATCGCAAAAGCTGTGAAGATTCTTTCTGATCAGCTTTCTATTCCTTGTATTGTTGCCATTTCAGAAAATAACCTAGAAAAGAACATAAAATATCGTCATGCATGGAATGTCATTCGAATCAATGGAGTATGGAATCATCTGGATGCTACTTTCGATAATTCATTAGGGAAAAAAGAAGTGAGATATGATTATTTTAATTTGGATGACAAGAGTATTTTCAAGGATCATGAGCCTGTTATATATAAAGTACCAACGTGTAGCAATGGTGATAATTTCTACTATAAAGAAAAGAAACTTTCATTTACTAAGAAAGAAGATGTAGAAAAGCGTTGCCAGCAAGCAATCAAAAAAGGAAAGGTTTTAACTTTTCATTGGAGAGGTGGTTATCTCACTAAAGCTGTAATGGAGGAATTATTGTATACCATAGCTGAGGTAGCGAAGGAAAAGGGCAGACACATTCAGGTTTCTATAAACTGGGCACAGGCAGTCATTCGTGTGAAATTCATTGAGGAGCAAGTGGAAGATACGGTGAAG
>CAYYVJ010000210.1:0-1559 GCA_964475115.1 uncultured Lachnospiraceae bacterium | reverse complement strand
GACGTGAGAAGAAGAAAAATAACAGAGTTTATGAAGGACAAGGCGTTTGCAATGGTTTTACTGCTATGTGTACTGTCAATTGCAGGGATTGTAGCAGCAAGTATACTGAGCGAAAGGGAAGAAAAGAGCAAGAATAATCAGTATGTAGATCTAAATGAAACAGAAGAAGAGACTACAAGGAAACAAGTGGTAGCAGTAAAAGAACCAGAAACCACAGTAGCAGAATTAGTTTTAGGAGAAGTAGATTTAGGAGAAGCGAGCTTTGAAGAAATTATAGGAGAAGGGGATGCTGTATTGGTAGAAAACGAGACAGAACTTCCTAGCACCATCGATATGAGCAACCTTATGGATGCGACTGATGAACCCCAAACTACAAAACCTCCTGTACAAGTAGCTGCTCCTGCCATTAATGTATCCTTTTCTGCTGAAGATAAGCTTATGTGGCCTGTAGAGGGAAATGTGATTCTAGATTTCAATATGGAATCCACCATATACTTTTCAACGTTAGAACAGTACAAATGCAATCCGGCTATTATTATTCAAGGTGAGGTAAATACACCGGTATATGCTGCGGCAGATGGTGTTGTTTCTGAAATAGCATCTAATGAAGAAATAGGAACCTACGTAGTGATGGCTATTGGAAATGAACACAAGTTAATCTATGGACAATTAAAAGCACTTGAAGTATCTGTAGGTGACCGTGTTCCTAAGGGCGAAGTAATTGGCTGTATAAGTGAACCTACTAAATATTATACAGTTGAAGGAAGTAATCTCTATTTTGAAATGACAAAAAATGATGTCCCTGTAGATTCCCTAGATTTTATTGAATAATGAGCTTACAATCAAATAAAAAGAGACTGCTTTTACAAAAGCATTCTCTTTTTTGGTATGATAGAAGTAGATGTAATTATTTTCTGAAGGAAGCAGCACGTATTAGTTGCTTTGCTAAAACAGAAGTAGTAACAGTTCCCACACCACCTGGAACAGGTGTGGCAATTTTTGCTATTTCTTTAATATCATCCAAATCCACATCTCCGCTAAGATTTCCATTTTCATCTACATTGATTCCCACATCAATAACGATAGCCCCATCAGAAATATGTGAGTGATTTATCATTTTAGCCTTTCCGGCTGCAGCGATGACTATTTCTGCGTTTTTACAAGTGCCCTCTAAATCAACAGTTCTTGTATGACACACTGTTATAGTTGCATTTCTTTTTATTAATAACATAGCTAGAGGTTTTCCTACTACTAGACTTCTGCCGACAATTGTAACTCGTTTTCCTGTTAGAGGTTCATCTATCGATTCAAGCATTTCAATTACAGCTTGAGCAGTACAAGGTGCAAATCCGCTATCATCACCCGTAAAAATCTTTGCCATATTTGTAGGGCTAATACCGTCAATATCTTTTGCAGGATCGATAATACGTTCAATAAATTTTTCGTCTAGATGTTTTGGCAGTGGACGTAGTAACAAAATACCATCGATATCAGAATTATCATTAATCGATTGAAATGTCTCAACAAAGGACTCGTTTGTGATATCTTTTGGATATGAA
>CAYYVJ010000209.1:0-1571 GCA_964475115.1 uncultured Lachnospiraceae bacterium | reverse complement strand
ACTTGTTTCAATTCCCTCACAGTCAGCACAGGGTAATCTTCCTTCATAAACACCTGCCCAATCCAATGACATTGCCGAAGTATGAGAATCGATAATACTATTCTCTACTAATGCTGATTCATGCTGTGAATCGTTCTCCTTATTACTTTGATTGGTGCAACTCACTAAGGTAATCGCTAATATTCCAATTAAAAAACCAAATTTATTCATAACGTACATATTATTTGAGTGGTTGCAATACATAATAGGTATAATATGGCAACCTAATGTTGATTTAACAATTCTAATTTATTTTAGTTCATCGTGAATTAAATTGATATTATACTTCAGATATTTAATATAGGTATCCACTTCGTCTCCTAATCTACCAATTTCATCTGAGTAAATAGGTCTTTTAGAAAATGGCACTGCAGTTTCTTTCGAAACAGTCTTCATGGGACGTATATCAACATTTGATTCAATAAAAAGAACTGGAACTTCATGTGCTTTTATGAAATGTATTAAGGCCTTGATCTGTTCAGGTGAACCATTTTCTTCAGTATCTATTGACCAAATAAAGCCCTCTTTAAGTCCATAATGATTGGCCATATATTGGAAAGCTCGCTCACTGGTAACTAAAATGCGTCGTTCTTTAGGAATGTCGTTGATTTTTTCTCTATATTCTTTGTCAATCTCTCGTAGTCTGTTTATATATTTAGTGGCTCTTTCTTCATAACTCTCTTTTCTGGAAGGATCTTTCTCGATAAATGCATCTCGCATGTCTTCAGCCATAATTATACCAACTGCAGGATCAATAAATGCATGCGGATTAACTTCTTCTTCTTCTTCTTTCCCATTTACATTCTTTAAATACATTGGTTCAACACGATTAGTTAAACTATACACATTTTCTTCTTTTTGTCCAACAGATTCAATCATTCTAAAGAACCAACCTCTTTTTCCTCCTTCTAAATTCAAACCATTATAGAACAGAATATCTGCATCTGAAGTTTTTTTCATATCTATTGGTAGTGGTTCATACTCATGCGGAGCCGTTCCAGTTGGTACAAGATTGTGAATGTCAACATCATTACCTCCTATCTCTCGCGCTATATCTTGAAGTATAGTAAAGGTTGTAACTACTTGCAATGGTTTGTCTGAATTGGAATCGGTATTTGGTTTTTTACTTGCTTCTCCACAAGTAGATAATAAAACCAGTGCAATATTTGCTATAATAAAATACTTGAATGTTTTTCTCATTTTACTCCTGAACTGGTGAGATAAGTAAACATTTCAAATAATGATATAGCGATATTGCTTTCTATTGCTTTTGCAATAGCTCCCTCGTGTAGATTATTGAGAAAAACACCCGATGCACCCAATATTGTCATAGAAAAAGTTACAACAAGAGTAGGTATGGCTAATCCACCCAGTGCTAATTGACGAATGGTCCTTCCTTTTGAAATACGTGCGATAAATGTGCCAACAAAAGGAGCCCATGAAACCCACCAAGCTAAGTAGAATATTGTCCATGCTCCTTGCCAAGTCACATCACTAGGTTCTGTAGCAATAAATAATCCTGAACTGAAAAT
>CAYYVJ010000208.1:0-1585 GCA_964475115.1 uncultured Lachnospiraceae bacterium | reverse complement strand
AAAATACTGGAAATATGAGAAAAATCAAGATTTTATTTGTTTGCCACGGCAACATTTGCCGTTCTCCAATGGCTGAATTTGTTCTAAAAGATATGGTAGAAAAAATGGGATTAAAAGAGTCTTTTTTTATAGCTTCTTCTGCTACTAGTACAGAAGAAATAGGGAACCTCGTCCACCATGGTACAAGGAATAAATTAAAAGAGTATGGAATCTCTACAAAAGAAAAGTATGCAGTACAATTAAATAAAAATGATTACGAAAAATATGATTATTTCCTCGGTATGGATGATAGGAATATTTTTAATATGAAAAGAATATTAGGACAAGATCCGGGAAAAAAGATTTATAAGTTCCTTGATTTTACAGGGGATTCACGAGATATTGCGGATCCTTGGTATACAGGAAACTTTGACAAGACATATGAGGATGTGTATGAAGGCTGCAAAGCTTTTTTAAAGTATGCCCTTAAGGAGGATTAGATGAATTATAAATATATATTGTTTGATTTAGATGGAACCATTACAGATTCCAGCGAGGGGATCACAAAGTCCGTGGCATATGCACTAAAGTCTTATGGAATTCATGTAGATGATTTGGATACCCTGCGCTGTTTTATAGGTCCACCCCTTATGGAATCATTTGAAAAATATTTTGAATTTAATCATGAGGATGCAAAAAAAGCAGTAGAAACATATAGAGAATATTTTAGAGAAACAGGTATTTTCCAAAATAAAGTTTATGATGGAATAGAAGAATTACTATCAAACTTAAAAAAAGCAGGGAAGAAAATACTGATGGCTACTTCAAAACCAGAAGTATTTGCAAAACAAATTTTAGAGCACTTTCATCTGATTCATTATTTTGATTTTGTTGGAGGAAGTACCCTGGATGGTTCCAGAGAATCAAAGGCAGATGTAATAGCCTATGTCTTAGAGGAAAATAAGATAACGAATCTTAAAGACACGGTTATGATAGGTGATAGGGAGCATGACATCATTGGAGCCAAAAAGGCGGGAATAGATAGTATTAGTGTGTTATATGGATTTGGAAGCAGGGAAGAGTTTGAGGAGGCTTCGGCAGATTATATCGTGGAAGATGTGGAAGAGCTAAATAAGCTGTTAAGCTAACGGAATCTGCAACAACAAGACTGGATAATAGATAATTTTAAAAAAGAAATGATAGATATAGAAACAGGAGATAAACATGGTTAATATTGCACAATTAATGAAAATTAAAGGAGCTTGGGATACTTTTATAAAAAACCACCCTAAATTTTCAAGTTTTTTAACAGCTGTAAAAAAGGAAGGTTTAAAAGCAGATACGATAATTGAAGTCACAGTGACATCCAGTACTGGAAAAGTACTTACTTCTAGCATAAAATTAAAAGAATCCGATATTGAATTATTTCGGGAACTTTCTGAATTTACAAACAAATAAAACTCAAAAAGGATTAATTATCGGGTTGACTTTTGATAATAAACCTAACTGCTAATAAGCTTTTGCTTGATATAACTTGTTTTTAGGAGGACAGAAATGATTCTTTGCATTGTTTTTGCTCCATGCAAGGTCTGATGGGACAAGAAGC
>CAYYVJ010000207.1:0-1586 GCA_964475115.1 uncultured Lachnospiraceae bacterium | reverse complement strand
ATTGGAAGTTCATCTTTTTTAAAAATTAGAATTTGCACTACTTTACTACTTCAAAACATTTTTTTGTATATTTCACTAAATTGGTAATATCACCTAGTATTCCTTTTTGTAGCTTTTCACTTGTTTCAATCGCAAGATTAAATTGCTCTTGTGTGATATCATTTTTTTGCAGTGCGTCTTCCAGTTCATCCATATCATCAACAATTAAGGTTCCATCTGGATAAACTACCAAATCCAAATACAAATCATCAAAATATGGTACTCCATCTATATCAATTCCTTGTGCCGCAATCATATCTATGTACCACAAAATAATATCTTCCTTTTCATTCATCATTGCAGTAATACAATACCAATCATTTTGCGGTAAAATTGACAACCATTTTATACCCTTATCACAAACAACAATATCCGTCCCTTTGAATTCCCATACTTGTGCTTCATTTACTTCTTGAATTTCAAGAAGTCCAATATATCCTGTAACCAGCTTAGAATCGACCTTACATCCATGCAACTCTTTCGCTAGTATACATTTCCATTCATCATATGATAATCTACTTCTTTTCACTAATATTTCCCCCATAAACTCAAATTTTTATGCTATTTTATTTTATATATCGTGCATATAAATATCAAGAAATCTAAGTGAGCGTCAAATTGTAGTTGTCTATCTACAATACATTCCACGCATACTCTTCTTCATCAATCACAAAGCTACCGTTTCTTAATGAATCTATTTCCTTCACACACTTTACTATTGTTTTTGCAATATATTCCTCTGCCATAGCTTTTGTAAAAAAGAAGTTTTTTCCCTCTTTATATGGAATGAAATCACTTTGCAAATCATTTTCCAACTGTTTTAGATCAAAGGGATAGAGATCAAACAACTTTTCAAAGTCAAACGAACAGCAGAACCATATTTTTCAGTAATAAAAAGTGCACTCTTTCCTATCCATCCTAGCCCTGCCTTTACAGCTACTGTTTTATGTGGCATTACAGTTCGGAATATCCCATATTCTTTCGTATTCGAGCTAATTTGTGGGTATGCGTTAAAGCCTTGTTCTTTTATGTATCTAGCACATAAAAGAGCCAAGTTATCCAGCTCACTATTTAGCCTATGGTATGCATTATAATAATCCATAGTAGTAGAATGATTTATATTCTTTATTACATCTTTTGGATGAGCAAGAATAATAGAAATTCCAAATGGATAATGTGGTATATCTATTGCCTCTGTTACTGAATCCGCACTTTGAGGTCCGCTTAGGTCAATATGATTATACATCCCACCAATCTTTGCAAAGCCAACCATAGATGCTCCATTTTCTAGTAACATTTCTTCTATCTCATGATTTATACAATACATAAACTACCTCCCATCCCATATGCCATATAACTAGCCTTTATTTTCGTGAAAACTTCTGATAAGATTCCATCAAGACTTCCGCTGCATCCGTATCACTCATTCCTACTAAACTGTTTACTTCAGCCCATCCAAATGTTGCAGTATTCTTAGTTAATCCCATATTGTTATAATAGGACTCTGCATAATTGTCATATTCTTCTTCTGTGAGTGTATTTCCATT
>CAYYVJ010000206.1:0-1637 GCA_964475115.1 uncultured Lachnospiraceae bacterium | reverse complement strand
GCGAAATACAAAATTCATAACCTAACTTTGTATTTTGTAAATTCCAAATATAGATATTTCTTTTACTACATATATTTAAGAAACGTTCTGGAGAATAGCCTTGTAAAACTACTAGAAGGTATCCTTGCAGATATTTTTTTAATTCCTCTATCACTTTACTTCCTCCATTTATTTAAGAATAATATTTTATCTCTCCTATTTGACCAATAATTTTCATTTCATCACTAGTATAATACTCTATAAACAAAGTTTTTCCAGATATACTTACCTTGCAATTTTTCCCTTGTATTTTTACTAGTCCACTCGTATATTCAATTATACTCCTATAATTCTCTACATATATCTCGCTTTGTCCCGAAGCCGTTAGGATAAGATTTCCTAAGATTAAATCTTTTGGTAATTTAAAGAGATCTACCATGTCTATAAGGATTTTATTAGGCTTCTTCTCCTTTTTTGCATGTTTCATAAATCCTCCAGCTACTTTGGTCTATTTTAATATATGTATGTTTTTATGTGTTTATTCACAACCAGCTTCCTCCTATACAAAAAACAGTTTTGAAATACAAAAATGGAGTAGGATTTTGACAATCCTACTCCAAAATATTTTTCAAAAATTTTATATCTATATTAACCATTATAGTCATTTGCATAAATTTTATAAGACATAGTTATTTCCACAGTTAATATAACCCCTTCTGCCGTCTTTAAATAACCTACGGCATCTGTACTTGCTGTATTACCACTTATTTTTGTGTTTTTAAAATTTGTTACATGAAAGTAATTTTCCTCAGAAAGATTCCAAGCTTGCCAGTTTACGCTATTAAAAACTTTAGATGTACCTTCATAAACGACAGTACCATCAACAGTAATTTTATATCGATATCCTGAAGGTATAGAGCCTGTAAAGGTATCATAAAAATTATACACAGATGAAAATGGTTTTATATTAACATCATTTTTTTCAAACTCAGATAATGCTTCTAGAAATATATATCCCGAACTGTTAGTAGAAGAAGTTCCCGGAACACCTCTATTAATACTATTATAAGAACTACCTGATGAAATTCCTGGAACGCCACCATCAAAGCCCTCTTCATAAATCTCAAACTGTGTATCCTTATCATTTTGAAGCACAATGGGTTCATCGTTCTCTGATATGGACTTAAACTCTTTAAACATCTCATTTAATCTATTTTCCCATTCAGATAAAGAAAAATCTTTAATAGTAGAACCATAAAAAAATTAGAATGTGTGTTTTTCAAAAACAACCTCCTTAAGATAATTAGTGAGTATAAAGCAACGTATATTTTTGGGGAAATTACCAAAAACTGGATATAATCATAGTGTAACACATCTTCATTGTGAAATGCAAGTAAACATGTATCTCGTTTATATTCTCCTATAGAATCCAAGGTTTCATACTTCTTTGAAATAAGATTATTTAACATATACACGAAATAAAGCAAACATAATATTATAAAGTCACGCTTCCTCAATAGGGTAAATTTCATTAAAGATGTGAATACTTTATTTTCAGACTCTGCATCTATATTTCTTGTCCTTTAAACCTTCACTTAGATTTTAAAAAGCCACATTTCGGATAAGATTATATAATCTTATCCGAAATGTGGCTTTTT
>CAYYVJ010000205.1:0-1642 GCA_964475115.1 uncultured Lachnospiraceae bacterium | reverse complement strand
ATGAATAAAGATATTTTAAGAAAAGAAATACTAACAAAAGTAAAAGAATACTATGATGTTGCTTTTAGGGATGAAACGTATTCTGAAGGTGATCGTATTCCATTTGCAAGAAGAGTGTTTGATGAAAATGAGCTTGTGAACCTAGTGGATTCATCATTAGACTTTTGGCTAACAGCAGGTCGATATGCAAATGATTTTGAATATGAGTTTGCGGAGTTTATGAATGTTGACCATTGTTTGTTGGTGAACTCAGGATCTTCTGCTAATTTAATTGCATTTACAACTTTGACATCTCCTTTATTAGGAGATAAAAGACTGAAAAAGGGTGATGAAGTCATTACAGTTGCTGCTGGATTTCCGACAACTCTAAATCCAATTATTCAAAATGGTTTAATACCTGTGTTTGTTGATGTGGAAGTTGGAACTTATAACATTAAAGTGGATGAGCTAGAAAAGGCGTTATCAAATAAAACAAGAGCGATTATGATCGCACATACACTAGGAAATCCATTTGATTTGGATGCTATAATGGAGTTTGCTAATAAGAATGAATTATTTGTCATAGAAGATTGTTGCGATGCTGTTGGTTCCACCTATAAGGGTAAGAAGGTAGGCACCTTTGGTCATATCGCTACGGTGAGCTTCTATCCAGCACATCACATGACAATGGGTGAAGGTGGAGCAGTATTGACAAATGACGATGAATTAATGAAGATTGCAACATCCTTTAGAGATTGGGGACGAGAATGTTATTGTGGGCCTGGGGCAGACAATACCTGTGGAAGAAGATTTAGTATGCAGTACGGTAAGCTACCCCTTGGATACGATCATAAATATGTATATAATCACATTGGATATAATTTAAAAGTTACTGATATGCAAGCTGCAGTAGGTATGGCTCAGCTAGATAAATTACCAGGTTTTATTGAAAAAAGGAAAGAGAATTTTGCTAAGATTAAAAATGAATTACAGAAACATGAAGAATTTTTAATTATGCCACAAGCGACAAAAGACTCTGATCCATCTTGGTTTGGTTTCCCTATTACGGTGATAGAGAATGAGAAATTTTCAAGAACCGATTTGATTGTGTATCTAGAAAAGAATATGCTCATGACTAGATTGCTTTTTGCTGGAAATATCACAAAACAACCAGCATATTTAGATATTGAATGTAGAATTGTAGGGGACCTGAAAAATACGGATTATATTATGAACAACACCTTTTTTATAGGCGTGTATCCAGGAATTAATGATGATCAAATAAAGTATATTGCAAAAGTATTTGAAAATTTCTTCAAGGAGATCAATCAATGAATTATGTAAGTGGGGCAAAAGTAGTAGAAGTGATAGAACATAGTGATGATATAAGAGAGTACACAGTAGAGTTAGAAAAGGAACGTAAGTACAATCCAGGCTCCTTTGTTCAGCTAACCCTAGATAGGGTAACTGCTTCAGATATCTGGCCTGATTCCAGAACTTTTAGTATCGCTTCTTATGAAAAAGGAATCATGCGATTTATTATTAAAAATGTTGGAAGCTACACATCAAGAATATTTAATGAACTAAAAGTAGCTAGTATATGCACCATTAAATATCCTTTTGGAGATCTTTTTAATAAGAAAGTAGTGAATGAAAACCACCT
>CAYYVJ010000204.1:0-1643 GCA_964475115.1 uncultured Lachnospiraceae bacterium | reverse complement strand
AATTGAAGAATAAGAGTACGAATAATGTTATAATATGCGAAAACTTTTTCTTGCATAATTCATGCACTATATTATAATGAAAAGTGACTAAAAATTTTACTAAACTAGAGTATTTAACACTAAATGGAGACAAAAAGATGGATTATGCAAAAGCAGTAGAATATATTTTGAATATACCGATGTTTTCCAAGAAAACGTCAGCTGAAAATACAAAAATCTTGTTACAACGACTCGGAAGTCCAGAAAAGGGTCAGAAAATCATTCATTTAGCCGGAACAAACGGAAAAGGTTCTGTTTGTGCATATATTGAAAGTGTGCTGGAGGAATCCGGGAAGAAGGTGGGGATGTTTACTTCTCCACACTTAGTCCATATAAATGAAAGAATTCAAATAAACCGCACTGCAGTTAGTAATGAAGAGTTTGTAACTATTTTTCAAAAAGTATATAAGGAAAGTAAAAAAATGGAGGAAGACGGATACCTTCATCCTGCATTTTTTGAGTTTCTTTTTGCAATGGCGATGGAAGCTTTTGCAGAGAAGCAGGTAGACTATATTATCTTAGAGACAGGACTTGGAGGTAGATTGGATGCTACCAATGTTATAGAGCATCCCTTGATGACTGTAATAACTTCAATAGGTTTGGATCATACCGAGATTTTAGGAGATACGCTGGAAAAGATTGCTTTTGAGAAAGCTGGTATCATTAAACCTGGAGTACCTGTAGTATATTGGGGACAGGAGGAAGAAGTTTCCGGGATAATTGAAAAGCTAGCCTTAGAAAAAGGTTCAGATACTTATAAAATCAATGAAAGAAGTTATGAAATATTAGAAATAAATAACAAAAATATTGATTTTTCTACATATTATAGGTATGATAAAGACAGTAAGTTTTCGATTCCTTTTTCAGGTGTCTATCAGGTGGAAAATGCAGCACTTGCAATTATGACAATTTCTGTTATGGATAAAAAAGATGAAATTGATATTGATACTGTAAAAAGAGGGATTTCAAAAGCTAACTGGCCGGGAAGAATGGAAGAAGTCCTTCCATCTATATTTGTAGATGGTGCTCATAACTTAGAAGGGATTCGTGCATTTGCTTCATCGGTTTTGAAAAGAAAAGTAGAAGGAAAGACTTATCTTTTGTTTTCAGTTGTTAAGGAAAAAGATTATGAACATATGGTAAAGCTGCTTTGTGAGAGCATAGAGTTTGCTGGTATTGTTCTAACTGAAATAGAAGGTCACAGAAATCTAGCAGTTAGTAAGATAGAAGAAATTTTTCAAAGATATACAAAGAAACCGATCTATCCTATTGAGGATATGGAGGAAGCATTTCATATGGGACAAACTCTGGTAAAAGAGGGTGATATCCTTTATTGCGTGGGTTCTCTTTATTTGGTAGGCAAGATAAAAGAATTAGTTTTAAAGTTGAAGGAGGGGTAGGATAGTATGTTAGATTTTGATGAAGAGTTGAAGAAATTTCATCCAAGCTTAGAAGTGGAAGAGGCAGAAGATGCAATTTACAATAATAATTTAACGGATACAGTAGATATCATCATTGAATTATTAAAAGAAAAAGAAAAATAGAGCAGGCAAACAGATAAATAATGATTAGGTGGAAAAAAGATGAGATGCTATAATTGTAAG
>CAYYVJ010000203.1:0-1646 GCA_964475115.1 uncultured Lachnospiraceae bacterium | reverse complement strand
AATGGAAGTGCTTCTTGAGTTAGTATAAAAGAGCTTAGGGCTGTTGCACAACGAGGAAGGTAATCTCGTTGTACAACGGCTTTTTACTTAATTATGGGGCTTTGTGCCAGAATGGTGGCTGAAATGGGAATAGTAAAAGTTAAAGATTTGGTTTTTGAATATACGAAGCGAGATGACAATGGAAACATTGAAAGTATAAATCGCGCAGTAGATGAAGTGAACCTAGATATAAAAAAAGGTGAATTTATTGCGATATTAGGGTCAAATGGCTCTGGTAAATCTACCTTAGCAAAACATATAAATGCAATTCTAGTACCTACAGAGGGAACTGTGTGGGTAAGTGGAAAAGATACATCTATCGATGAGAATATCTGGGATGTAAGGCAGAATGCGGGAATGGTTTTTCAAAATCCTGATAATCAGATTATCGGTACTGTTGTAGAAGAAGATATAGGGTTTGGACCAGAGAATCTGGGAATTCCCACAGAAAAGATATGGAAGAGAGTAGATGAAGCTTTAAAGGCAGTAAATATGACTGCTTATCGATATCATTCTCCAAATAAACTTTCAGGTGGTCAAAAGCAAAGAGTTGCCATTGCTGGAATTGTGGCAATGCGTCCTCAGTGTATTATTTTGGACGAGCCTACCGCTATGTTGGATCCTCTTGGTAGAAGAGAGGTAATTCAAACGATTAAAGATCTAAATGAACATGAAAAGGTAACAGTGATTTTAATTACCCATTATATGGATGAAGTAATTTATGCAGATAAAGTTTTCGTAATGGACAACGGCAAGGTTAAAATGGAGGGAACTCCAAGAGAAGTATTTTCTCAGGTAGAAGAATTAAAACAATGTAGACTTGATGTTCCACAAGTTACAGAATTGGCTTATGAACTAAAAAAAGAAGGGTTATCGTTGAAAGATGGAATATTAACGATTGATGAGCTGGTAGATGAATTATGTCAATTAAAGTAGAAAATTTAAATTATATTTATGAAAAAGGCACTGCTCATGAAATGTATGCCTTGAAAAATATTAATCTTACAATTCTAGATGGGCAATTTGTCGGCCTTATAGGGCATACAGGTTCTGGAAAATCAACTCTAACTCAACACTTAAATGGGTTAACAAAAGCGACTTCTGGGGCTATTTATTTTAATGAAAAAAATATATATGAAGATGGATTCTCCTTTAAAGAATTAAGAAGCAAGGTTGGATTGGTTTTTCAATACCCCGAGCATCAATTATTTGAAGTAGATGTATTTAGTGATGTGTGCTTTGGACCAAAAAACTTAGGTTTAAGTAAACCGGAAGTTGAAGATAGAGCGAAAAGAGCTTTGACAGCAGTAGGAATTACAGAAGATTTATATACACAATCCCCTTTTGAATTATCTGGAGGACAAAAGAGACGAGTGGCAATTGCAGGAGTACTAGCAATGGAGCCAGAAGTACTTATATTGGATGAACCTACAGCAGGTTTAGACCCAAAAGGTAGAGATGAAATCTTAGATCAAATCAAGAACCTTCATAAAAAACATAACATGACTATTATTTTGGTTTCACATAGTATGGAAGATATTGCAGATTATGCAGACCGTATTATTGTAATGAATAATGGTTCTATTAAATTCGATGATACTCCGAAA
>CAYYVJ010000202.1:0-1684 GCA_964475115.1 uncultured Lachnospiraceae bacterium | reverse complement strand
ACCGCCGGAGTTTGCAAGAAACGCTCATCAATATATGACAATTCTTCCAGCTTCTCTTGCTTATCTTTCACCAAGCTTGTCACTAAATTGATCAAGGGATCAATAAATATAAGCAACACTAAGGTGTAAAGAGTATTGTAAATCAGGTTAAAGGTTGCAAGGCTAAACTGAGGTTTTCCAGGGAATAAACCTTCAAATATGTTAATAATAGGTGTTCTGAAAAGAACTAGAATAATTGAAAATGCTATTGCACCAATTACGCTGGAAATTAGATGAAATAATGCAATACGTTTCCCGTTGGCGTTTGTGGTCAGAGAAGCCATAATGCCATCGCTACAGGTTCCTATATTTGCTCCCATAACTAAGAAAAAGGATTGATCTATATTGTGGATAACACCCGTAGCCAAGAAAGCGATAAAAACACCCGTTGCTGCCGTAGATGATTGTATAATACCTGTAAAGAGAATTCCTAATGTCAACAGTAAGATTGGATTTTGCATAATTTCATATTTAAATACTTTAGAAAGTTGAATACTCAACGTCGAATCTGCTCCACCGATTGCGGTTTCCATCACTTCCATCCCGATAAATAGCATCCCAAATCCGATTAACAATGGCGCAATTTTATTAAGAGTTTCGTTATTAGTAGAAAAAACGATCATGACACCGACAAACGCAACAGCTGCAAAAACAGAACTTATGCTAAAGCCTCCTTTGCTGATACCTGATAGGGCAAATATAAATGCAGTAAGAGTGGTTCCTACTTTCGCACCTAAGATAAATCCAGCACCTTGCTTGACTGTTACAATATTCGCATGAGCAAGTCCGACTGTCATGATCGAAGAGGCTGAAGATGATTGGACAAGTACGGTTGCTCCGATTCCGATTCCGTAATTAAGGACTCTATTTTTGTTAAATTTTTTGAAGAGATTTCGTATTCCTGATCCTGCGCTTCGTTCCAAACCAGAGCTCATCTGCTTCATGCCAAACATAAATACAGCGACTCCACCTAACATAAGCAGTATATTCATTAAAATTTCCATTTGTACTTCTCCCTATCTTTATTATCTTTTTCTTACTTCACCTTATTATCTTTAAATGTCTCCGAATATTCCAATCATCCATTCGGCTTGCATTTGATTATTTCCAAGTATATCTTCATTTTTTATCTTACCGTTCTTAAAAAAATAGGTCATCCTATTTTCATGATGTTTGTCCAACTGATTAGTTGAGCCTCTTTTTTCATATATAATATTACATTGCTTACCGCATCTTGGCAAGAAGTATCTTGGTAATTCGATACCTAATCCTTTCCAAGATATTCAATACTTTTTATATCAAAATCAAAAAAAACCCAAAGGGCCTTTTTGATATACATTGTTGTAATTAAAATGAATATTGCGACCTTTATGTTACTTTTCCGACTTCATCATCAGGTATTCTGTTATACCCTTTCTGTACAGATTAGGTATTTTACCTATTTCAGAATATCCCATTCTTTCATACAATATTTTTGCAGTTGGATTAAAATCAGCTACTACTAAAAATAGTTTCGAATATTTTTTATAGTAAATCCTTCTTCTATTGATTTTCGTACACTTCCTTTTTCTGAAAAATATCTTTTCCCTACTTCCGAATTTAATAATGCATTCTCACAATCATTTATATAATCTATACTCCCTTT
>CAYYVJ010000201.1:0-1716 GCA_964475115.1 uncultured Lachnospiraceae bacterium | reverse complement strand
TTGATGAGCGTTTCTTGCAAACTCCGGCGGTTGCCATTGAACAAGCATTAAAGGAGTTACATGATATGACGATTCTGGCAAAGGAAAACATTGATCGCTCTTTTGCTTCATTGATCAACGAGGATATGAGTGAAAGCAAAAAAATTGCCGATGTTGAATATCGTATTGATTTCTTAACAAATAAGCTCACTAGCTTTTTCATCAAAATTTCATCAGTTACTAAATTTGCGGATGACGAAAAACTGATTGCCGGATTGCATCATGTAACAAATGATATTGAACGACTGGGTGATTATGCGATACTTTTGGTAAAAGAAACCAATTATATGAAGGAGAATAATGTAAAGTTTTTAGATCAGACCAAAGAAGAGCTTGAGCAAATCTACGGGCATATATCCGAAATGTTTGACTTAGGATTTGATGCGTTTACAAAACGTAGAACCGAAAATTTTAAAAAAATTTCAAACACTCACAAGGAAATAAAAAAACTAATATCTTCTACGCGTAATGAACATGTGACACGCCTAAACTCTGGGATGTACCCTGTTGAGGTATCAAAAAGTATTTATTCTGTCCTGTTTTCATTGCAAAGAATATCGGATCATACTGTGAATATTGCTTTCTCGATTCGATCCACTACGGGAAGTAAAACAGAAGCATTGCAAGCCATCGAAAGAGAGAAGAAAAAGGTGGAAAATGCAGATCGTAAGCTTTCTTAAGAATCCAATATGAAAATTGATTTCTAATATTAAAGAGTTAGGTTTTGAATAGATGTCAGAAACAAAATATGTTGCGGACAATGAATTTCAGAGTTTTTATTTTAGTGAAGTCATTCAAATTTAGGGAGAAAAATAATGAATTTTTGAAAAACTAGCAGCAACCAGCAGAAAGGAGAGGCTTTATGATGGAATCTGTAGCGCCTTCGTTTCCAGCTCCATGGAGTTTACGAGGCAAAGGTTATATTATAATTTATAAGTTTAATGGCGATTTTGTTGAGATATACGGTAATGTACCGGATTTTCTTCAGGGACATTATGCTGGTGGCTTTGGAAGCGTTATGTTAGTTGATTATCAGGAATCAGATGTTGGACCCTACGGGGAACTGCTGTTTATTCCAGGCAAATTCAGTTTCAAAGGAAAGAGACTAGATACAATCAGTAAAATCTATGTATCATCCCAAGAAAGCGTTGTGAACGGAAAGGCAAACTGGGGAATTCCCAAGGAGCATGCAGAGTTTAAGTTTGAAAAGCTGGGAAGCCGGGATGAACGCATCCGCATCAATCTTGGTAAAACTCCTGTGGCTGAGTTTGTAATACGATCAGGAATACTACCATTTCCTGTTAGTACTAGATTACTCCCTTTTCCACTTGTACAGTTGCATGAAGGGAAACACTTCTATACAAGCTTTTCAGGGAGCGGTACAGGTCATTTTGCTAAAATTAAAAAAATGGTGGTCAATCCCCAGTTCTTTCCTGATATTTCACTATGCAAACCGATTGCGGTAATAAGGGTAGATCCTTTCGCTATTACTTTTCCTAAAGCCCTTATTGAAGACTAGACTTGAACTCTTACTATAGATTGGCTTGATTAAAAGGACTGCTAATGCATTATTGTAACGGGTGTCACTAAGGGAGGGGAAGATGCAATTAATGACTAAAATAGATTTACTAAACTTTTAATGGATGCTTGTAATCTTGAATTTAATGATAACGCTTT
>CAYYVJ010000200.1:0-1746 GCA_964475115.1 uncultured Lachnospiraceae bacterium | reverse complement strand
GTTTTTCCATGATCAACATGGGCAATAATTGCAATGTTTCTTATATCTTCTCTTTTTAATCTCATTAATTAATATCCTTCTTTCTATAACTACCAACATGTAACTTGCATCATTTGCATTGGTTGCATAATTGCAACATGTTACAGTTTAACATATTTTTTGCAGATTACAAGTTTTTTTTGCGTAAGAATTAGATTTTGCTTCATTTTTATGTAATTTTTATTAAATTGCTTGTAATGGATTCTTAAGAATTAATGAGATTTATAGGATTTCAACTTAAAAGAATATGTGATATAATAAATTTATATTTTTAGGGAAAGGGGCACAACAATGGAGAATGAGAGAATCCCTGCAATTGAAGTGAAAGGCTTATACAAAGTATACCGGATCGGTCAAAATAAGGTGTTTGCTTTAAATGGAGTGGACTTAACTATTTATAAAGGTGAATTCTGTTCAATTGTAGGAACTTCAGGTTCTGGAAAATCTACACTTTTAAATATGCTTGCAGGCTTGGAGAAACCAACTAAGGGTACGATTAAGATAGCAGGAGAAAATATAGAGAAGCTTTCTGAAAACAGATTAGTTCGTTTTCGTAGAGAAAAAGTAGGATTTATTTTTCAATCTTTTAATTTATTAGGGACCATGAATGCATTGGAGAATGTGGCGTTGCCACTTACGTTTAAGGGAATTTCAAAAAAGGCGAGGTTAAGGGAAGCTGCAAAAATGCTTAATTTAGTAGGGTTGCCGAAACATAAAAAGCACAAACCTAGTCAAATGTCTGGTGGGCAACAACAAAGAGTGGGGGTAGCGAGAGCCTTAGTGGTGGATCCGGAGATTATCTTCGCAGATGAACCTACCGGTAACTTAGACTCAAGTACTTCAGAAGAAGTAATGGAGTTAATGAGAAAAGTAGTAGAGGAGCAGAAGAAAACATTGGTTATGGTAACCCATGACAATCATTTGGCTTCTTATGCAGACAAAATATTTCATATTATTGATGGGAAAATCGTAAAAGTAGAAGTGAAGGATCATTCTGAACGTATACATAAAGATGAGAATAAAGAGAATTTGGAGGAAGAGCATGAAGAAGTTAAAATGGTTATTAGTAATGACAATTAGTATAGTAGGGATGTTTCAGTTTCCCCTTGTTTCCCAGGCAGCTAAAGCAGATAATAGAGAGAATGAAGTTGTATCAGGTTCTGCAATCAGTATAGAATTAGCAAATGATGGAACTACCCCTTCTGGGACCTATGGAAGAAGTATGAGGTTGAGACTTAAATTAATTAATAATGGAGAATTCGATGCAGAACAATTGTCTATTACGCCTGTTGTTTCTGCAAGTACAGCTTCCTTTCCTTTTGAAATAGCGAAATCTAGCTTTACACAATATTTAGATAAAGATGGTCCTTCTGGTTCTGTATTAGGAGCGGGAGAAGAGTCGGATGCGATTATATTTAATTTTCAAGTGCGTGATGACGTAACCACAGGGTATTATCCTGTGTTATTTGAAGTAAGGTATAAGGATGAAGGCGAAGATTATTTCTTTAAAGAGACTTTAACCTATTATGTATATCTTGTCGGTAAAGATGATGGAGAGACCGACGAAAAGTTAGATGTTCGTGTTTCTTTAAGAAATAGTGCAGATACTCCTATAGGTACATATGGTCAAGTGGTTAAGTTTGATTTAATGCTTACAAACTATGGTAAGAGCGATGCTAGTTCAGTAGTAGTATCACCAAAGGTAAC
>CAYYVJ010000199.1:0-1785 GCA_964475115.1 uncultured Lachnospiraceae bacterium | reverse complement strand
GAGTATACATAATTATTTTCATAAGTTAAAGGTAAAAATTGAAGAAAGACCAGTAGTGTTCTCTGAATTTGGAGGATACGCCTGCTATATCTTTAATCACTCCTATTCGTGGCAGGTTTATGGATACCGGATTTATTTTACTAAAGAGGACTTAAACAAAGCATATCAAAATTTATATAAGAATGAGATTAGCAAGTTGATAAAGAAAGGATTATCGGCGTGTATATATACCCAACTTTCCGATGTTGAAGATGAAGTAAATGGATTATTAACCTATGATAGAAAGATTTGCAAGGTAGAGCCACTTAGTAAAGACCTTTTTAAGAATTAACTTTGAAAAAAATGTATAAGAGAAATAGACATAATGGAAGTTATGCTTTATAATAATATTATCCTTAAGGATATTAAGCGGTTAAGGCGGCAGTACCACATCTTAAATGAGCGGTGTCTGCCGCCTTCTGTCTATAATAGTCTTTTTCACGTTTGTTTATAAAATATAATTAAATACAGGAGGAAGAAAAGATGGGTAATAAAAATATAGTGTTATTGGCAGAAACAGGTTCCGATCTACCACAAGAAATTGCCGAACGATATGGGATAGCTTTGGTACCAATGCATGTTACATTTGGAGATGTTACGTTGGATGATGGCACTTTTCCAGTAGAGGAAATTTGCAACTATTATGAAGAACACCAGAAATTACCTAAAACGAGTGGCTGTTCGCCGGAAGATTTTAGTGTGATTTTTGATGCCATCCATGAAAAATATCCAGAAAAGCATATTCTGCATCTGGCATATTCAGCAGTAACGACTTGTTCTTACCAGAGCGCATTGATTGCAGCAGAGGACAGGGATTATATAACAAGCATTGATACGAAACAAGTATCTGCGGGACAAGGTATCATTGTGTTTAAAGCAGCAGAAATGTTAGAAAAACATCCAGATATAACTGTATCAGAAGCGGTAAAGAGGATTGAGGTTTTTTGCAAACAGGCAAGAATGGTTTTTATTCCTGAAGATTTGGAGTATCTAAAGGCAGGTGGCAGGGTTAGTAATGTAGCTTTCTTGGGAAGTAGATTATTAAATATCCATCCGTCCATTGAAATTGAAAATGGTTATTTGCTAGCAAAGAAGAAGTATAGAGGTGGAATGGAACGAATAGCCGTAAAATTAATAGAGGAATTTACAAAAAGAGAGGATTTAGTAAAAGACCATCTATGGCTTTTGTGGTCAATCGGATTATCGACAGAAGTAAGAAATGTAGCAGAAAAAGCAGCAAAAAAACTGGGATATAATAAAATTATTTGGATAAAGACAGGTTGTGTCATTACAACCCATGGAGGACCAGGTGCTTTTGGAATAGCTGGTTTTACAGTGAAAGCCTAATTTAAGGGCTTTCTTTTTTTGATATATTTATAATATGGTATTATAAGGAGAAACATAGGCGAACATTACATTATAATAAGGTGTTCTTTAGATTTGTGGAAAAAAGTAGTAATAATATATTAAAATACTAAGTATTCGATTTATTAATCCATTTATGACAGAGGGGGATGAGTATGTTATTTGGAAATGGAGCTAGAGCAGAGAAGAGAACAGGGAAATATGGGTTATTTAGTAATTTAATATGGCATTATAAAAACTTGTTAAAATGGGAGCCAAAGTTATTTTGGATCGGCATATTATTATTGATTCCATGGACCTTGACCAGTATTTTAGCTAATGTATTGCCAGCAGTAATGGTTGCAGGATTAGAGCAGAGATGGGACTTAATGTATTATATGG
>CAYYVJ010000198.1:0-1803 GCA_964475115.1 uncultured Lachnospiraceae bacterium | reverse complement strand
CAATCTAGGGGACTTATTCGTATTCTAGATAAAGAAAAGTTAAAAGAACTCATATGATATGATACTTCCAAAGTAGACAGTCTAATTAATTAAAATTAGATTATCTACTTGGAGGTATTTTTTATGGGAAGAAAACCAAAATATAGTTTAGAAGTAAAAATTAAAGCTTGTGAAGATTATGAGAAAGGTAATGGAAGCTTTAAAAGTATTGGAAAATCAATAGGAGCTGAGAAGTCAACTGTTCGTCTTTGGTATTTAAGATTCAAAGAACATGGGCTTAAAGCATTTGAAACATCAAATAAAAATCGTTCCTATAGTAAAGAGTTTAAATTATCTGTAATAGAAGAATATACTTCAGGTAAGTATTCATTACCAGACTTATCTGCTAAATATAATATTGCTACTGAGGTAGTTAGAAAATGGGTTAATAGATGGTATAATGGTATAGAAGTCGAGGCTTATGATCCTAAAGGAGATGTTTATACCATGAAATCTAGAGAAACTACATTTGAAGAAAGAGTAGAAATAGTTAAATGGGTTATTGAAAACAATATGAGTTACAAAGACGCAGCTAGTAAATACTCAATTACTTATGCACTTGTATATAAATGGGTAAGGGCATATATAGACAAAGGACCAGAAGCACTAAAATATGAAAAGCGTGGTCCAAAGCTAAAGCAAGAAATTGATGAAAGCAATTTAACCGTAGTTGAGAAGTTAAAGCTTGAACTTGAAAAAGAAAAAACATTAAGAAAAAGAAGAGAATTTGAACTTGAGGTTCTTAAAAAAAAGAGGATTTCGAAAAGAAACTTCGCTCTCGGAGGTAAGACAGGAAACAGAATACAAAACAGTAGACTATTTCAGAGAAAAAGGTTATCCAGTAACTGAATTATGCGAGATTCTTGATATCTCAAGAAGTGGATACTACAAATATAAAAACAGAACCAAACCTGATAAGGAAAAACAAGATGAACTCTTGTGTTCATTAATTAATGAATATCATTTAACATTTGATGGAATTTTAGGTTATAGAAGAATGACCATGTTCATAAACAAACTAAATCATAAATCATTCTCTGAAGGATATATACATAGACTCATGAAACACTTAGGCATCTCAGCTAGAATAAGAAGAAAGAAAATAAATCGTAAGATAACAAAGCCTGAATATACAAAAGAGAATATATTGGCAAGGGATTTTGCCGCTAAAGTCCCAAATGAAAAATGGCTTACAGATGTAACTGAATTTTCAATTTCTGGAGACAATAGAAAACTTTTTTTAAGCCCAATCATGGACCTTTATGACAACAGCATTATTGAATATCGACTTTCTTTTAAAAACAATAATCATCTTGTGTTTAGTATGTTTGATAAGGCGATAGAAAAGTATCCTGATGCCAAACCAATATTTCACAGCGATAGAGGATTTCAGTATACAGGAAATATCTTTAAAAATAAGATTGAAGAAGCTGGAATGACTCAGAGTATGTCAAGAGTTGGTAAATGTATAGATAATGGACCTATGGAAGGATTTTTTGGTACTTTAAAAACTGAAATGTTTTACGAAAGAAAGTTTAAAACGCTTGAAGAATTAAAAGAAAAAATAGTTGAATACATTAAATTTTATAACGAAAAAAGATTTCAAAAAAGACTAAGATGCATGGCTCCTTTAGAATATAGAAACCATGCATCCAAATGTGCATAACACTTTAATTAAATTACCTGTCTACTTGACAAAGGTCAGTTCAATATAAGAGTTCTTTTAACTTTTTACGTTCATATCTATCATTTCTATTGTATCAT
>CAYYVJ010000197.1:0-1806 GCA_964475115.1 uncultured Lachnospiraceae bacterium | reverse complement strand
GAAGTGGTTCATGGAATTCCTTCAAAAGAACGAATTCTAGTTGAAGGTGACATTGTAAGTCTGGATGCTGGTGTTATATATAAAGGCTATCATTCAGATGCGGCAAGAACTCATGCAGTCGGAGAAATAAGTAAAGAAGCTGCACAGCTGATTGAAGTAACAAAGCAAAGTTTTTTTGAAGGTATTAAATTTGCAAAAGAAGGATGCCACTTGCATGATATTTCAGCAGCCATCGAGGCATATGTCAATCAATTTGGATATGGCATAGTAGAAGACTTGGTTGGACATGGAATTGGAAAGAACTTGCATGAAGACCCACAAATCCCTAATTTTGCACAAAAACGCCGAGGAATAAAACTTCAATCAGGAATGACCCTGGCAATTGAGCCTATGGTAAATATAGGACGATATGATGTAGAATGGTTGGAAGATGATTGGACAGTTGTAACCGAAGATGGTTCTCTATCAGCTCATTATGAAAATACAGTACTGATTACAAAAGGTGAACCTGAAATATTATCAATGTAGTTAAGAACTGTAAACAGAGGTGCTGTAATGAATTTATACCAAATCGGAAATCTGGCTAGATCAAAAGCAGGTCATGATAAAAATGATATTTTTGTAATAATAAAAGAAGAAGGGGAATATGTATATCTAGTGGATGGTAAGTTAAGACCCCTAGAAAAGCCTAAACGCAAGAACAAAAAGCATATTCAACCTATTTATTATAAAGAAAATCCATTATACAAAAAAAACGTAGATAATGTTAGCAATGTTAATGAAATTAACATATATAATGAAGATATAAAAAGGGTCATTAAACTTTTTAAGTCCGAGAAGCAGATACAGGAGGAATAGAATGTCGAAAGCAGATGTCATTGAAATAGAAGGAACTGTAATTGAAAAATTACCGAATGCTATGTTTCAGGTAGAACTTGAAAATGGACATCAGGTATTAGCTCATATCAGTGGTAAACTTCGTATGAATTATATTAAGATTTTACCAGGCGATAAAGTTACAATAGAGCTATCTCCCTATGACTTATCCAAGGGAAGAATTATTTGGCGCGATAAGTAAGAGGGATAAATAATTTTGCTTGCTATCTAACATAAAGAATGCTACAATAGTAAGCGAACTTTTTTGAAAGGAGGATTTACTGTGAAGGTAAGATCATCAGTTAAACCTATTTGCGAAAAATGCAAAGTTATAAGAAGAAAAGGAAGCGTTAGAGTTATTTGTGAGAATCCTAAACATAAGCAAAGACAAGGTTAATCGTTTAGGGCTGTCATGTTACAGTGCGGCTGCAGTAATGAATCACACGGATACGTTGTTCATTACTATCAAATAAATCAAAGATGAGAAACAATAATATTTCAATGGAGGTGCAAAACACACATGGCTCGTATTTCAGGTGTTGATTTACCAAGAGAAAAACGTGTAGAAATTGGTTTAACTTATATCTATGGAATTGGTAGAGTTAGTTCCAATCGTATTTTAGCGCAAGCGAATGTTAGTCCTGACACACGTGTTAGAGATTTCACAGATGACGAAGTAAAAAGAATTAGTGAAGTAATTGATGCACGTCAAATGGTTGAAGGTGATTTAAGAAGAGAAATCGCTATGAACATCAAGAGATTACAGGAAATCGGATGTTATAGAGGAAAACGTCACAGACAGGGACTTCCGGTTCGTGGTCAGAAGACAAAGACAAATGCAAGAACTCGTAAGGGTCCAAAGAGAACAGTTGCTAATAAGAAAAAATAATTAGAAACTGTTTATTATTGTGCGGCTTTATATTCGCACAG
>CAYYVJ010000196.1:0-1817 GCA_964475115.1 uncultured Lachnospiraceae bacterium | reverse complement strand
ATTCTATCGTTAATTTTATATTTCTCATTATTGCACCCATGCTTTCTAATTTTCTCGCTACTACATAAGGGTATTATACACTATTCAAAAGCTTTATAGGTATTTTTTTCATGCATGAATACTGTATATACTCCTAAGCCGCTATTTATAACCCGTGATACTTCAAACTTTTCCTGTATAAACGGACAAATTGTTCTTCCGACCTGTGATATAATTTCATCTTTCATTATCCTATCAAAATAGTACCATCCAATTCAATGTCACTGCATATTATTAATCATAAATACATCTTCTACTAGCCATTCTTCTCCATTAAATTGGATAAGGAATGCGATTTCGTCTAGGCAATGATACGCAACATGTGCGACACATAAATAAGCATCCTCCATTTCCTCATACTTTGTAATTGAATAAACCTTATGTTCTTCAAAAACATTTGAAAAAGAGCCATTTTCACCATATAGTGCTTTCATATCCCCGTATTCAAAGTCTTCCTTAGCCATCACAATGGTTTCCTCAAACTCTGGGAATTCCTTACATTTGTAGGTCACTTCAAAATTATTTTCCGCATAACAACTAACATTTACATACTGTTGGAAGGAAGACTGATCATATTTTGATTGAGAAAATGGCAATTCACACATGACATATTCAGAATTATCTTTTTTATATATCGCTACATCATTATTAATACTTCCCATCCCAACAGCTCCCGGATAAAAAATCTGATATATCATAAATGAATTCTGGTTATCACTACTTTCTATATATAGGAAGGTAGGTATACAATCATTATTTTGTTCTGGGACTTTTAGGACATCGCCATTTCCCATCTCTACATAAAAATCACATTTTTGTGTATCTTTATAAAACTCTCGATACACACGGTCAATCTGACCATCTACATCATAGTCCTGGTTCACAAATGAATCCGCAAAGATGCAGCTTTTATATTCATCCAGATAACCCGAATATTCTTGCAAAGATAAATATTGTGGTTCCTCTTCTTCCACTATAGTAGAATTTTCAGTTAAAAAAGTCTCTTGGACTTCAGTTACTATTTCTATAGTTGAAGCGTTCCTTCCTCCACATGCTGATAAAATTAATGGAATTCCCATTGTCAATAAAATGTATTTTCTTTTCAACATCCTGAACCTCCTTGCTCAATCTACTTATCATTTCTAAAGAAACATATCTCTAATCACTAAATTGTACTACACCTTAACTAATGGTTTCCATGGCGGTGGAGACAAATCTTTTTTTCAGGATTACGAAACCATAGTCTGTATTAGCAGGATTATAGTCAAATTCTTCCTGCATCAAAACATATGAATGTGTCATGCATGGCCCTGGATTCAGTTCTCCTGCAATCTCTAATTCTCTTTCTACTTCTTTTATTATTGGTAACATAATGTCTCCCCCCCAAATAAAAATATTATAAGCTATTTAACAAAATGTTTCGTTAGGTGATTTTTCATAGGAACTTGTACACAATCTCATTCTATTATTTATAGTCACAACACCTAATGTAAGCTTTGCGGCAGGTGAAGCAGGCGGAATAAACATTGCGGATACTATGTTAGGGCAATCTAATTTCCCTAAGTTTGTAATACTATAGCTTTTCGGATTATTAAAACCAAACATCCCAGCACCCACAAAAGAGCCTGCCTTACTTTCATAGCCACCCATTCCAGAGATTGCTGCCGCATCAAGCAAGGTTGGTTCAATATTTAAATAACAGGCCAGTACCAACATAAGCTTTCTATTATTACTCAAACTTTTCTTTACTAGATTATGTACTTCTTTTGCTTTCCTTA
>CAYYVJ010000195.1:0-1860 GCA_964475115.1 uncultured Lachnospiraceae bacterium | reverse complement strand
TGGGATAATAAATTCCTTCTAGATATTGTTAAAATTTAAATGCGTTGACCCTGTCAAGTAGCCTAACTATCTGCATGATTAAAATATACAAACCGTATGCTTTGATTCACTACAACAGGTTTTAGAGGTAAAATAGTATCCTGACATAGACCAATCCTATATTTGTAAGCAGAGTGTTTTCTCATAATTGTTTTCCAAAATTCAGAAATAAAGACTATCATTATAAGCACTTTCAGGCTGCCAGAGTTAGGCGATAGAGCATAGAATCGTAATATTACACAGTAAACTTGATAAAAAAATCAACCTGTAGGTTGATTTTCTAAAATTATTCGTATGTTTGTACTCCATTCAATAATTGAAAATAGTCTTTATGCGATTAAGTATGATGATTCTGAGGTTGATGAATTCGAAAACAATGAGTTTGAAGAAGAGTATGAAAAACCGAATGAATTTAGAAGATTATTTAATAATTGGTCGGATCCAGAATACCTCGAATCCTTTTTCCATAAACACGCTTTAGACCTACAAAGGAAGTTCTATAACTTTATTACTATAGAAGATGCTATTAATCAAACAATAGATGAAGCTCTGCAGCTTGCAGAACGAATAATAGAAGTTGCTGAAAGTGGAAAAGAGAACAAATATGAAACTTTACAAACGCTATTTGAACCTCTCAGCAAAAAGGACGATTACCTTATTACCACACCTCAGTACCAGTCAAGTAAAGTGTATGGAGATTACAAAAAAAGTTGGTTAAGAATATATGCAATAAGAATTGAGCCAAATTTGTTCATAGTAACAGGAGGAGCAATCAAGCTGACTAAAACGATGAATGAGCGGGAACATTTGTTGAATGAACTGGATAAATTAAAAAGAGTAAAACAATTTTTAATTGAGAACGGGATTATTGACAATGACAGTATTGATGATTTTTTAGAAATTCAATTATGACAGATATAAAGAAACTTAATAGCATTGCAATCAAAGATGAAAAATGGTTGCAAGAAGCCAAAAACAGGCAGTTAAATAAAGAATGGCAAAGTCATTCCAGAAAAATTGCTTCAAAGATTCTAGTCACTCTTCGAGAAAAAGGGATGAAGCAAAATCAGCTTGCTAAAATTATAGGAGTTTCTGCCCAGCAAGTGAATAAAATTATAAAAGGAAGGGAGAACCTTACCCTTGAAACAATTGCAAAATTAGAAAGTGCATTAGAAATCAAATTACTATTCAACGAACATAGAACAAACCATCTGTTAAATGAGCGTATTGAAAACACAAAGTTCGTTTATTTACATGTCTATACTAATAAGACCAAGGTTGAAACCCTAAAGAAAACTTATAAAAATGAACCATCTCAATTCGAGTTTTGTAAACCTGAAGATACATTAAGATATGGCTCCTAAAAAAAGTGTTACATCTGTAGGCTTTCAGCTAAAGAAAATAACGACTGAACAGTTTGCCACCATCCCTGAGGCTTACGATAATAAGAATCAAGAGATCAATATGGATCTTGGTTTAAATTTTGGCGTTGACACGAAAAATAAGATGATAGCTGTGTTCGTAAAAGTTCAATTTATTACAACCAGAAAATGACGTCGTATACCAAGAAGAATTTGAACAGAAAGAAAAGCCGTTCATAATTGTTGAGATAGCAAATCATTTCCAAGTTGAAGAGGATGCCTGGGATTCCTTTTGTACAGACTCTAAGAATATTATACTCCCAAAAGGATTTGCAACACACCTTCTCGTCTTAACAATAGGTACCATTAGAGGTGTATTACATGGAAAAACAGAAAATACAGAGTGCAACCATTTAATTTTGCCAACCATCAATACAACAGAGCTGATTAAGACAGATAT
>CAYYVJ010000194.1:0-1897 GCA_964475115.1 uncultured Lachnospiraceae bacterium | reverse complement strand
AATTTAGAAATGAATAAGGAATTAATTGAGGCTTTAAATATTCTAGAAAAGGAAAAGGATATAAGCAAGGATACACTATTAGAAGCAATTGAAAATTCCTTACTAACTGCATGTAAAAATCATTTTGGTAAGTCTGATAATATGAGAGTTACCATAGATAGAGAATTAGGTGATTTTGCAGTTTATGCGGCAAAAACAGTGGTAGAAGAAGTTGAAGATGATGTTTTAGAAATATCTTTGGCAAATGCAAAACTGAAAGATGCAAGATTCAATTTGGGGGATATTGTAAATGTTGAGATTAAGTCTAAGGAATTTGGACGTATCGCTACACAGAATGCAAAAAATGTAATATTGCAAAAAATTAGAGAAGAAGAGCGTAAAGTATTGTTCAATCAATACTTTGAAAAAGAGAAAGACATTGTTACAGGTATTGTTCAAAGATATGTTGGAAAAAACATTAGTATTAATCTAGGTAAAGTAGATGCAATCTTAATGGAAAATGAACAGGTTAAGAATGAAGTGTTTATGCCTACAGAGAGAATTAAGCTTTATATACTTGAAGTAAAAGATACTACAAAAGGTCCTAAAATTCTAGTTTCTAGAACACATCCTGAATTAGTGAAAAGATTATTTGAAGCAGAAGTAACTGAAGTAAAGGATGGAACCGTTGAGATTAAGAGTATTTCAAGAGAAGCAGGTTCAAGAACAAAGATTGCAGTTCATTCCAACAATCCTAATGTTGATCCAGTAGGAGCCTGTGTAGGTATGAATGGCGTAAGAGTTAATGCTATTGTAAGTGAGCTTCGTGGTGAAAAGATTGATATCATTAACTGGAGTGATAATGCAGCCATTTTAATTGAGAATGCATTAAGTCCAGCTAAAGTTATATCTGTTATTGCAGATGATGAAGAAAAATCAGCTAAAGTAGTAGTTCCTGACTATCAGTTATCTTTAGCAATTGGAAAAGAAGGTCAAAATGCAAGATTAGCTGCAAGATTAACTGGGTTTAAAATAGATATTAAGAGCGAAAGCCAAGCAAGAGAACTGGAAGAGTTTAGCTATATGTTTTCAGATGACTATTTAAGCTCAGACTTTGAAACTGGAGAATAACTCCTACAAATATCCGTTTAGGAAGTGATTATTTGGCAATTATAAAAAAAGTACCCCAGAGACAATGTGTCGGGTGTGGGGAAATGAAAAATAAAAAAGAGATGATTCGTGTCTTGAAAACCAATGAAGATGAAATTGTGATTGATGCAACGGGCAAGAGAAATGGGAGAGGAGCTTACATTTGTCCTTCTTTAGAATGCCTTGAATTAGCTATAAAGAATAAAGGAGTTGAACGTTCTTTAAAGGTAGCAATACCAAAAGATGTTTATACCCTATTAAAAAAGGAGATGACGGAACTTGAATCAAAATAAAGTTCTATCCCTAATCGGATTAGCAACGAAGGCGGGCAGAGTATCAAGCGGGGAATTCTCTGCAGAAAAAGCTGTAAAAGAAGGCAAAGCAACTTTGGTCATTGTTGCAACTGATGCATCAGATAACACACACAAAAAGTTTCGCAATATGTGTACTTACTATAAAGTGCCTTTCTATATATTTAGTGGTAAAGAAGAACTGGGTCATGCAATGGGCAAAGAGATAAGAGCTTCTTTAGCTGTTTGCGACAAAGGGTTTAGCAATACCATTGAGAAACTATTGAAACAAGATATAACAGAATAATGGAGGTAGTAAGTATGTCGAAAATAAAAATCAGTGATTTAGCAACTCAAATAAATAAGAAAAGTTCAGATATAATAAAAGTTTTAGAAGATTTATCTATAGATAATAATGGCAAAAGATTTGTTAGTGCTTCAAATCTTGAAGAAGAAGTTGCAAATAAAGTTAAAAAGCA
>CAYYVJ010000193.1:0-1900 GCA_964475115.1 uncultured Lachnospiraceae bacterium | reverse complement strand
TTCCTTTGCTCTTTTTGCCAAGCGACCATGCATCTCTTTGCCATTTCTATGATACAATGATAGAGAAGTTTTATTTTGAAGAGAAATACGATGACGACATGAGATGAAGTAATTGATTATTGCAAGTCGTTTGATAATGTGGAAGGATTAGAAGAAATATGGATGGTACAGTTAGAAATAATATAAAGATTGGATCCAAAGTTCAGGTGGTACAAAAACAGGATCAGCGTACAGGAAAATTAACGGAAGGTATTGTGATGAGGATTTTGACTAATTCTGGGAATCATCCGAGAGGAATCAAGGTGATGCTAGAAGGAGGAATTGTTGGAAGGGTACAACATATCCCTCAATAGACCAACGATTGCAGAGATATAAAAGCTTCTAGTAGAAGCTTTTATATCTGATTTACATCATCCCAACATGGCCATGGAGAATTTTCTTCTAGGGCCTCTTTTATTGCAGAATAATAGAGGACTTTTTCTCTTATATGAATAAGGTCCATTTCCATGCTTTTGATTTTTTCTTGGATATCTGTTTCATGTTCCTTAACAAGAATTAGAATATTATCAATGTTTGTATTAAGATTTATCTCATATTTGTAAAATTCCATTATTTTTGAAATGCTCATTCCTGTACGCTTGAAGCAATGGATTCCGTTTAATCTGCGAATATGGCTTTCATCATATACGCGCTGGTTTTGGGTGTTCCTTTTTACATTTTCAAGAAGACCAATTTCTTCATAATATCTAAGGGTGGATGCCGGAACATGCAACAGACTGGATAATTGCTGTATGGTATACATTGAATTCCTCCTAAATCTTTTTTTGAGTCCAAAGGACTCTTGACTTAAAGTATACTTGAAGTGATATGCTTAGTAAAGAAAAACTATATGAAGGGATGTGGAATTATAAAGTATCGTAATGTTGGAAAGTCTGGTTTGAAAGTAAGTGAGATTACAGTAGGCAGTTGGATGACAGAACTTAGTGGTAGCGAAAAGATAGAAGTAGCAAAACAGACGATCCGATATGCTTATGACAATGGTGTAAATTTTTCTGATTGTACAGATGATAACTTGGATAAGGTTGAAAAGCTTTCAAAAATCGCAGAAGAGTTAGGAACAAGTATGTCCGCCCTTTCTCTTGCTTGGATTCTTAGAAAAAAATAGTAAGTAGCGTAATCGTAGGAGCCAGCAAGGTTTCTCAGCTGGAAAGTAATTTGAAGGCAGTGGATGTTAATATATCAGAGGATACATTAAAAGAAATAGACAATATCCTTGGTTTTGTTAAATTTGAAAGACGTATAGGATAGTAAGATTAATAAGAAGGTGTGACTAACATGGAAACGATAAGGTTTGGGTTCAAATATTTTAGAAAGAGCATGCCTGCAGCGATTTTAGCCGAGATTTTCAGCTTTGTTGGAATCTATGCAGAGCTGCTATTACCACTATTGTCAGGAATGCTGATTGATTTTGTAATTCAAAAAGGAGAAGTGACAAGTGAGAGCGGTGGAATGTTCAAATTTCTCTTAAGTGGGAAACATGGGCAAGTACATAGTATGCAGTTGTTCTTTTCGATTGCTGTTATTTATATTATCTTGCTGATTCTTCGTGTGATATTGATCTATATCCGTGATTTGATGCAGGAATGGGTAGGGCTTAAACTAGAGACAGAGCTTCGTTACAATACCTATGGAAAGTTGATGGAGCTAGATTCTGAGACGATCTCCAATTACAATTCTGGTGAGATGCTACAGATTTTAAATCAGGATACGATTATGTTTAAGGAGTTATTTGCACATAGAATCCCATATTTAGGGGATGCCATTTTTATGCTGATAACTACTTTGTTTTTGATTGCAAAAATTAATCTTTCATTTTTGATTATTCCATTAATTCTTATGC
>CAYYVJ010000192.1:0-1903 GCA_964475115.1 uncultured Lachnospiraceae bacterium | reverse complement strand
CTATTATTTCTCCCCTGAACCACAATACGTCATCAGAATTATACTCTCAACGTGCACCGTATTAGGAAACATATCCACTGCCATAGCTTTTTCTACCTTATATCCATTTTCTATAAATACTTCCAAATCTCTTACAAGGCTTGTTGGTTTACAGGAGATATAGACAATTCTATCTACGCCATAATTTATAATCTTAGTAATTGCTTTTGGATGGATTCCATCGCGTGGTGGATCTAACACAATAAGGTCTGGCTTTTCTTCTATTTCATCAATAATTTTCAGTACATCTCCTGCGATAAAGTCACAGTTGCTAAGGCCATTTAATTTAGCATTTACCTTAGCTGCCTCTACAGCTTCCTCTACAATCTCTACGCCAATTATCTTTTTAGCAACCGGTGCTAAGATTTGAGCTATGGTTCCAGTTCCGCTATATAAATCAAATATTATCTTATCTTTCGTTTCTCCCACGTATTCTCTGGCAGCTTCATATAAAACTTCTGCCCCTTTAGAATTAGTCTGAAAAAAAGAAAAAGGTGATATTTTAAACTTTAGTCCCAATAATTCTTCATAAAAGTAATCTTGTCCATATAGGAGAATCGTCTCATCACTTTTTACTACATCAGCTAAACTATCATTAATGGTATGTAGAATACCTACTATCTTTCCTTCCAAGGATAAATTTTGCAATTTCTCTATTAAAGAATCTAATTCCAACTTATTTCTCAGGTCATCTTTGCCCATAACAGTATCTGTTTCCTCATAACTTCCTGTCGTCACTAAGGCAATTAAAATTTCGCCTGTTTTTGTACCTTTTCTCACAAGTAAATGTCTAAGGCATCCTGAGTGTTTCATCTTTTTATAGAAAGGTGTTCCTAGTTGTGAAAAGTGTTCTAATACACAGGAAAGGATTAAATTGTAATCTTTATCCACAATTTTGCATTCATCTACTGTTATTATATCGTGGAAACTTCCCTTTTTATGCATTCCAAGGGAAAGAGGTCCATCTATTACCTCATCTCCAAAAGAGAACTCCATTTTGTTACGATAACCCCATTGTTTTGGGCTTCCCTTAATACCTTCAAAATCATAGTCATTACATACATTATCAATGAGTCTTTTTACTTGAGACTCTTTCATTTTCAGCTGCTCTTCATATGAAATAGTTTGATAGGTACAACCACCGCACATACCAAAGTGCTTGCATTCAGGTTCTGAAGTCTCAATTTCAGATTTTTCTAATACTTCTAATAATCTTCCTTCTGCTCTACCTTTTCTTATTTTATTAACTGCAAAGCGAACTTTCTGTCCTGCCACTGTGTTTTTTACAATTACCTTTGTATCTTCTGATAGTACTACTCCCTTATTGGGAAAATCTATTTTTTCAACAATACCTTCATATATTTGTCCTTTTTTCATCCATAAGCTCCATTTCATTTGTGTATTAAGCATTTTAAGTGCACTTAATTATAATATGGCTAGATTAGACCGTCAACCTTAAGATTATTCCTTGCTAGGCATACCAAAAATGACTGGTCACCAAAGTGCCCAGCCATCTTTCAAAAAGCATTTTTATTTTATTAGTCTACTAAGTCTTCTACAGCTTCTTTTACTTTATCTACAGTTTCTTCTAATACATCCTCTTCATCATCAAAAAATTCGTCGTCAAATTCATCTTCAAAATCATCTTCGAAATCTTCTAGATAGTCGGGGGTTAAATATTTGTAAACGCCATACGCGATAGCGGCAACTGCTGTAACAGCACCGATAATAGCCAATACCCAAAGAAGAGCATTTTTCTTTTTCTTTGCTTCATTTTGATGTAAAAAATCATTTAACTTTGTTGCATTCAATAATTCTTCAAATTTAGTTGTCATTATCTACACTCCCTTTCTGAATTTTATAT
>CAYYVJ010000191.1:0-1914 GCA_964475115.1 uncultured Lachnospiraceae bacterium | reverse complement strand
CAAACACTATAATATTATCACAAAAACGACAACTAGACATTCTATGGGAAATATAGATTGATGTCTTTTCTGATACGAGTTCATCAAATTTTGCATAGATTTCATACTCTGCAACAGGGTCAAGGGCGCTCGTAGGTTCATCTAGTATAACTACCGGCGAATCCTTATATAAAGCCCTGGCTATTGCAAGTTTTTGAGCTTCTCCGCCAGAGATTTCTAAACCTTCTTCCTGAGTCTGATAAAGATTTGATTTAAGCCCATCTTTCATTTTTTTTACCCTTTTTGAAACACCTGCTTCTTCTAAAACTTCCCAAAGCTTTTTCTCATCATACTCAATACTTGTTGCAACATTTTGTCCTAGCTCAAATGAAAAGAGTTTAAAATCTTGAAACACTACCGAGAATAATTGCAAATATTCTTTGTAATCATATTTCTGTATGTTTATTCCATTTAAGAGAATCTCTCCTTCGCTTGGATCATAAAGTCTACATAAAAGTTTGATAAAAGTTGTTTTACCAGCTCCATTTTTTCCCACTATAGCCATCTTCTTACCAATCTTTAGTTTTAAAGAAAGATTTTTTATAATCATTTCTTCATTATTGGGATAATGGAAAGAGACATTTCTAAATTCTAGCTCATATTGATTATCATCTCTTTTTTCAATTGGCAGAGTACCTGCATATTTTTTATTCTCTAGTTCAAGAAAGATAGAATAATTTTTTATATACTGCCTTTGCAAATCTATTTGAGCATATAATTCTATAAAAGAAGATATAGCACTCATAAACTTAACCAAAGAACTTACATACTGCAGTGTAGCACCTACTGTAATAGATCCAAGAATCGCTTTTACTCCCACGTAAGCATATGTTAGGTAAATCGTAATTTGGTTCACGATCTGACTGCATCCACTATATCTACCAAACTTTTTACCCAACTCTCGAATAGAGACTATAAAAGGAAAAAATGCATTATTTACTTCTTCTTCAATTAATTCTGACATTTGATAAATTCGTACATCTTTTCCAACCTTGTAGTTATTTACAAGTTCCAAAAAATACGTACCTTTCCGATTACCTTCTAAGTTTTTTTCAAAGAAAGCATAGGATTCATGATTAATTTTCTTTACATATCTTGCGTTAATATATAGTGCAAAAAAGAATATAATAAATAGCAAAATAGCAATTACATCTGTAAACAAAGAAGCAAGTAAAATGATAGAATAAATAAGAGATATTATATTTCCAAAGATTCTACCAATATAATCACAAAAGTTCATGATGCCTCCATTAGAATTGGAGCCTTTTTTTGCCCTGTGAAGTATTTCTAAGTTCTCTTTTTTCTCTAGTTGTTCATAGTCTAAGGTCAATGCCTTAATCGCAATTCGAGATTCCATGACTTGTTGTAAATACTTTCCACGAATCTTTGCCAAATGATTAAGAAAGCCTATCAAAATCCCTAAGAATAGATTTAAGCCAAGCAACCAATATACCACATATAAAATAATGTCTGCTGAGGCCTTTACAATAATAAGATCTATTATTTTGGCACTAAAAACAATATTGACAAATGGAAGAGTCGTCTGTAATAGGTTAAATAAAATAGAGATAGGAAAATAGGATTTTGAAATACTATGGACCATAATTAATATATATTTCACATCTTTTACTAATTCCTTAAATTGATTCCACATGATTATCTCCCCCTTCCATTTCTTCTTTATAGTAATGGCTTTGGATGTTAAACATATTGGAGTAATTACCTTTTTTTTCCATTAACTCTTGGTGAGTACCATCTTCTATTATCTGCCCATCCTCTAGATAGATAATGCGGTCACAAAACTTTGTACTAGATAAACGATGGGAAATATAAATAGATGTTTTATCTTTCGTTAAGCTATTGTATTTTTCATAC
>CAYYVJ010000190.1:0-1919 GCA_964475115.1 uncultured Lachnospiraceae bacterium | reverse complement strand
GCGAGATACGGTATCAAAGGCTTTGCTTTTGTTACTGCTAATGTCCTTACTTTTTAGTAGGGACATTTTCTTTGTGTGCGCCCAGCATGGGCGCAATCTAACGGGTGAAAGTCCCGAACATGCCCTAGTAGTGGGAAGTGTATAGCTTAAGTCAAGGGTGTCCATCGTGAGGTGGAATCTGAAGGAAGACGGCGGCAAATCTCTGGTCTGACGAACAGAAATCACATTAGGCAGTAACTAGGGATAAGGCTGCACAACAAGTCGAAGTCCAATAACTACTCGGAATTAGTTGCTGTAGATGTGGCAGATAGATGGAGAGAAAGATTGCGTTCTTACCTGGGGATGTCTCGTAGGTAGGCGGAAACAGAGTATGAAACCTATAGTAACAACGAACTAGGAGAAGTCAGCCGAGGTCATAGTACCAATACGGTTGCAAACGTATTGGGAAGGACTGAACTTTAGGAGATGTGAGTAAATGAATGTAACTAAGAATGAAATTAAGGACAGACAACTTCATATTGAGGACTATCTGCAAATGGTATCTGCGGAACAGAAAGAGTATGCAGAAGTGTTCGCTCATTCAAAGATTGCTGAAAACAACGACATCATCACAGATTTTCAGACGGATAAACTATTGGAGCAGATTTTGCAATCAGATAACCTAAATAAGGCTTATAAGAAGGTGAAATCTAATAAAGGAGCAGGCGGTGTTGATGGGATGAGCGTGGATGAACTTCTAACGTTTCTTAGGGACAACCAAAAGCAACTTATTCAGAAGATTAAGGATGGTAAATATCATCCCAATCCAGTAAGACGGGTAGAAATACCTAAAGAAGAAAAAGGAAAGGTCAGAAAACTAGGAATACCAACTGTGGTCGATAGAGTGATACAACAGGCGATTACACAGGTATTATCCCCCATATTTGAGGAACAGTTTTCAGACTACAGTTTTGGATTTCGACCAAAGCGAGGTGCTCACGATGCACTAAAACAATGCCAACAGAATATAAATAGTGGATATGTGTATGTAGTAGACATGGATTTGGAGAAGTTCTTCGACACAGTGTGTCAGAGTAAACTTATTGAAGTGTTATCACGTACTATTAAAGATGGCAGAGTGATTTCTCTTATTCATAAGTATCTGAATGCGGGAGTTGTGCAAAACGGAATGTTTGCAAGAACAGAAGTTGGAGTACCGCAAGGTGGACCACTAAGTCCACTTCTAAGTAACATAATGCTGAATGAGTTAGATAAGGAACTAACACACAGAGGGCATAGGTTCGTTCGATATGCGGATGACTGTATGATTTTCTGCAAAAGCAAGAAAAGTTCAAACAGAACTTTAGATAACATAGTGCCTTATATTGAGGGAAAGCTTTTTCTAAAAGTGAACCGAGATAAAACAACAGTTACACATATCAGCAAAGTTAAATACCTTGGATATAGTTTCTACAGATTTAAAGGAAAATGTAGACTGAGGGTACATCCAAAATCTATAGCAAAGATGAAAGTTAGATTAAAAGAATTGACATCAAGAAGCAATGGATGGGGTAATGAATATCGAGCAATGAAGTTAACACAATTCATGAGAGGATGGGTAAACTACTTCTCGCTTGCAGATATGAAACAATTACTCAAAGGTGTAGATGAATGGTTACGAAGAAGAATTCGACTGGTCTATTGGAAACAATGGAAGAAAATCAGAACAAGATACAAGATGCTAAAGCACTTTGGAATCAATGAGTACAAGGCGTGGGAGTACGCTAACACCCGCAAGGGATATTGGAGAACGTCAAGAAGCCCGATACTTCAAAGGAGTCTTAATAACAAAACAATAGCCAATCTAGGGTTTATGAACCTGACTGACTATTATCTGAAAATATGTGAAAACTAAGGAACCGCCGTGTACCGAACGGTAC
>CAYYVJ010000189.1:0-1961 GCA_964475115.1 uncultured Lachnospiraceae bacterium | reverse complement strand
AGACCGTATTATTGTAATGAATAATGGTTCTATTAAATTCGATGATACTCCGAAAACTGTTTTTCTACAATACAAAGAACTTGAAAAAATTGGATTAGCAGCACCATCGGTTACTTATATAATGCATGCTCTAAAAGATAAGGGCTTCCCAGTGGATACTTCAATTACAACAATTGAAGATGCAAAACGCAATATTTTAGAATGCTTAAAGATGAGGAAAGAACATGATTAGAGATATTACGATTGGACAATATTATCCAGTAGATTCTGTGATTCATAGATTAGATCCTAGAGTAAAGCTTGCAGGAACTTTAGTCTTTCTAGTATCGCTGTTTTTATTCCAGCATTTTATTGGGTATGGTATTGCAACTATTTTTTTATTTACGATAATAAAATTATCTCAGGTACCAATTAAGTATATGTTTAAAGGATTAAAGGCAATCTTTATGCTTTTAATGGTAAGTATCCTTTTCAATCTGTTTCTAACAGATGGAGAAGAGTTGATAAGTTTCTGGATTTTTAGAGTAACAAAAGAGGGTGTTAAACTTGCTCTTTTTATGGGATTACGTTTGGTTTATTTGATTTTAGGTTCTTCTATTATGACCTTAACTACCACGCCAAATGATTTGACGGATGGATTAGAGAAGGCTCTATGGCCTTTAGCCAAGATAAAAGTTCCTGTTCATGAAATCGCTATGATGATGTCAATTGCCTTGAGATTTATTCCTATTCTTTTAGAAGAAACAGATAAAATCATGAAAGCACAAATGGCAAGAGGAGCAGACTTTGAAAGTGGAAATATTATTCAGAGAGCAAAGAATTTAGTACCCCTATTAGTACCCCTTTTTATTTCGGCTTTTCGTAGAGCAAATGATTTGGCTATGGCCATGGAAGCAAGATGTTACCGTGGTGGAAAAGGACGTACTAAAATGAAACCGCTGAAATACAAAAAAAGAGATTACCTAGCATATTGTGTTTTCGTAATTTATATAGGTTCTATTATTGCAATTAACTTTGCAATAAGCTATATATAAGTTTATTAGGTAGAAAGAATGAAAAGAGTAAAATTAATTATTGCATATGATGGAACGAACTATTGTGGTTGGCAGGTTCAGCCGAATGGAGTGACCATTGAAGAAATTATAAATAAACATTTATCCAGCTTATTACAAGAAGAAATTGTAGTAATTGGAGCCAGTAGAACAGACAGTGGAGTCCATGCACTTGGAAATGTAGCTGTATTTGATACCAATACGAATATTCCATCAGACAAGATTTCCTATGCTCTGAATCAAAGACTTCCTGAAGATATTCGAATTCAGGGCTCTGAGGAAGTTCCTTTGGACTTTCACCCAAGATATTGTAATACGATTAAAACCTATGAATATCAGATATTAAACAGAAGATTTGACATTCCATCCTATCGATTGACGACGCATTTTGTATATTTGCCTTTAAATGTAGAAAAGATGGCAGTAGCGGCTTCTTACATAGAGGGAGAACATGATTTTAGAAGCTTTTGTTCTTCTAGAAGTCAGGTAGAGAATACAATTCGAACAATCTATAAAATTGATGTTTTAAAAGAGCAAGATAGGATAAAGATCAGAATATCAGGAAATGGATTTCTCTATAATATGGTACGCATCATCGTAGGTACTTTAATAAAAGTGGGACTTTCTGTATATCCACCTGAATATGTCAAAGAGATTCTTGAAAAAAAGGATCGAATGGTAGCTGGTCCCAAAGCTCCAGCAAAAGGTTTGACTTTAATCGGAATTCAGTATGAAAAATAAAAAAATATGTAAAAAAGATTGACACACACGGTACATTAAGATATAATTACTTAATGTGAATAATTACGTTAAAAAATACTTAACCAATGCCCCGGTAGAAGTATTTTATTATAAAATGTAAGATATTATCTATTATTTTAAGGAGGTTAACCAATGAAAAGTTTTATG
>CAYYVJ010000188.1:0-1992 GCA_964475115.1 uncultured Lachnospiraceae bacterium | reverse complement strand
CTTCCGAATTTAATAATGCATTCTCACAATCATTTATATAATCTATACTCCCTTTTATAACTGTTATATCCATAACATAATCTCCTATAGTATTAATATATTTATTTCATAAAATTCTACATATATTCATCTATAGTATATAAATTATCCATCCATTTATCAATCTAATTTTTCCCATTTGCAACTATCATCATTCAAATTACTCAATGCCATCTATATTTTAGCCTGTTTTTAGGGCCAAAAACCAGTGCTATTTCTCCTCCGAACTACAATACGCCATCATAATTATACTTTCAAAATGGGTTGAGGGTACAACAATGATGTTGTAAGCATCTGGTACTCCCTTGGTGGAAGGGTATATTTATTAGTATTCTATGACAATTTGTATTGAAAAAACATTATTTAATCATTGTATTCAATATCTCCCGTTTCCAGAGCTTTTTTATAAACATTATCAAGTACAAGTTCTTTTCCTATTCCAGAAAAAATAGTATGATCAACAAAAGCATTACTATATAATTGGTCTAAAGTTCTAAATTTTTGATTATCTAAATACACTGTCATATATTCCACAAAATATCCCTTTTTAGGTGCATTCATTCTATCACAATCTATACCAATTATATGTGTTTTATTTTCATACATAAATTCAATTTCATATTCAATTTGAGATGGATCTATTGCTTCTATTGCCAATTCAATTAAATAAGCCACTTCACTAGGTGTAGTATTAAATGTTGTTTGTTTTACATCTTTCTTTTTCTTCGAAAATAACCCCATACATAATTCCTCCCATTCATGAAACAACTTAAGTTTAATCATCTGTACCACATATCACAAGATTATCAACTTCGCTATCCTTGTAAGCAAATTTAGGGTCACGGATACGACCAACGATAATGATTGCTACGATGAAAATAATAAATGTAAACACAAATGGCAAGCGGCGGTCAACACTTGATAACCATCCAGCAAAGTAGCCAAATGGTGAGGCAAGAGCTATGGTAAAGGACATAATCAGAGCATTAATTCGAGCCCGTTCCTTCGGATTAATGTTTAGCTGGAGCAAGGCGTCTTTACGTGGCACTACAAAGGCATTAGCTACTGCAATAACAAATACATAAATGATTATAAACAGAATATTACCGTAGGGAGCCAGTATCAGAAGAATCGAGCACGCGGCATACAATACCAAGCCTATCCACATAGGTATCCGGAATTTCACAGAATCCAAGCGGTGCTGTATTCCAATCATGAAAATCAGCATTACAGCCGCATTCAAGATGGGGAAAAAAGCCAGATAACGATCTGCTATGCCTAGTCTTTGTGTAACATACAAACTAAAGAAGTTGGTACTGACAATATTCGTTATGTATAATATCACAGAGACAATTATCACTTTCATAATCTCTTTATCCCTTAGCACTTTGGGTACCAAATTCTTGTATTCATATAACATCTGTAAAACAGAGGTGTCTTTTGTCTCGGTCATACGAATCTTTCCTTGTCGGGTTTCATCACAATGTCTATAAGTTACAATCACTTTAATAATCATATTCACAGCGAATACTAGATATAAAACACGGACAACCGGAACCACAGTAAAGGTATTTATAAGCAGTCCTGAAAGCGGCGCAAAAAAGATTGCAACTAGACCGCCTATGTTCACCCATGTATATATTCCTACTAAATCCTTGGAATCTGCATCTTCAATCAATAGACAAAACCATGCCGTCTGGTTAATCTGCTCAAAACTGTTAAATAAAATTGCAATTAAGAATAGCCAAAAGTTATCCGAAACTGCCCATACCAGGCAAGCAACACTCCAACCAAAGAAATCACCCATCATGGTTGTATATTTGCGTCCCAATTTATCGGTGATAATACCACCAAAGAATGAAAAAAACACCTGAACAAACATACCAGCTGACAGAAGCATACCGATTTGAACGTCCGTTATTCCCAGTGTGTACATATATAGTGTGGCAAAAG
>CAYYVJ010000187.1:0-2034 GCA_964475115.1 uncultured Lachnospiraceae bacterium | reverse complement strand
AGCTTCTAATCCCGCTCCTTCTGCTGCCTCTTTATTAGATTCTTGAATCTGTAGGTATACTTCTTTTCTATAAACAGGTACGGATTTAGGTGCAGAAATGCCCAACTTCACTTGATCTCCTTTAATTTCTAATATAGTGATTTCTATATTATTATTAATAATCAGTGCTTCATTTTTTTTTCTGGATAATGCAAGCATATTTATTCACCTACCCCTTCTTCTATAGACTTTAATATATCATAGATAGGTTGGCGAACATTATATTCTTCATTTTCTACTATTACCTGACATCCTCTTTTCGTTTCAGCATGTATGATAATAGGCGCCTTTAAATTGGCAGTCATCTTCGTAAAATCAGATGGTACTGTTAAGGCAGACATAAGAATCAAGTTTTCTGGCTCAAGAGAACCTAGGGACGTTAATAACTCATCCTCTACTACTGGATTATACTCTGACATGATCGCCATTGGATTCATAACTGGAAGAGCAAATGTAGGCTCTTCTATGGATTGCAACCAAGTAATAGAAGTTTTTTCTTCTTTGACAGAATCATAAATCAAAAGAAAACGATTCAAATGGCTTAAGCCAATTAACCCCTGTTCAAAAGTGATAATCTTGCTTTCATCTATTTCTATTTCACCGAATAACTTTGTTTGAATTATCATACCGCTCTCCATTCTGTTGCGTTAGCACAAATTGCTATGCAAAAGATTTATCTTTTACATCATTTTTTCTTTTAAATGAAATCTAATAGTGATTTGGTTACTACCTTACTTGCAGCTAATAGAGAAGCATCATATACTACTTCTGCTGCTTTATATTTGATAATAGTCTCTGCCATATCCACATCCTCATTTAAAGATTTCAACTCTTCAAAGTTTGCTTCTTGACTTGTGAGTCTTTCTTTATTTAATTCCAAACGCTTATCTCTACTACCGATATCGGCGATTTCCAAATCGATTCTTTCTTGATGACCTTGATAATCTGTAATAGCAAGTTCAAACGTTTTTTGCATAATATCGTCTGCTAAGTCAAACTCTTTTTTTGCAGCTTCTAACATAGATTGTAGTTCTGTTTGCTTTCCTGCATTAACTGTTTCCTTCATCATACCTTCGATATTTTTTATCTTTTTCTCAACTGCTAAAGTTGCTTTAACTTTTTCGATTAACTCATCTAAATCTCGAACCATTTTATGATTAAATACATTTTTACCTTCTGTATTTACTTTTAATTTTTGATTAAAGTTTACTGTGTATTCTATATCTTGGGTCTTACTAGTGAATTTACTTTCAACAGAATTAGGTGGTTGCCCTTCTGTTCTTACGGTGTCAAAGTAATGCTCTGGAAGAAGGTCACCTTTTTCAAATCCTGTTTTATCATAAGTGAATTGGATTTCACCAGTTTCTTTTGTATAGCTATTTACTGTTTTATATGCTTCTGAACCAAAAATAAGTTCACCGGTATCAGCCAGGTAGTACACTTCATCAGCTCCTGGTTGATAGATCCCTGTTGTAAGTATATTCCCATCCTGGTCTTCATACTTTCCATCTGTGTTTTGAGATACAGTTATAATATTAGTAGGTGCTACAAGAGGACTTCCATCTTTATCATTAATCGCCACAGTAGTTCCAGCATCTAACCCTTCATACGCCAATCTAACTCGATACACATCATAGCTCTTAGGCATATCTGCGATATCCACTTCCGCAACCTTATTATCATCTACTAAGTTTTCCACTTTAGTTACATAGTCAAAGCTATCTTTTGTAATATTTTCTGTTATTTTATATGTTACATCATCTTCATTGGTCTTAAAAGTCATGTTTTTATCTGTCTTATAACCTGTGAAAACAGTTCTTCCTGCATAGTCTGCATTAGCATCATGGAAGATTTGCTCTCTAAACTGGCTCAAGTTCTCGATAATGGTGTTTCTATCTTCTGCTGTAAGTCCATCGGTAGCGCCTTGAACTAAGTACTGATTCATACCAGTTAACATAGAACTAACTCCAGATAAGGCATCTTCTGTAATTTTCA
>CAYYVJ010000186.1:0-2104 GCA_964475115.1 uncultured Lachnospiraceae bacterium | reverse complement strand
AAAAGAATAGTACTTAAAGAAAGGTTAGGAACATGATAAACAAATTTACATTTAATGAAAAAATGCTTTTAAAAGATGGAACTCCCTTTTTTCCAATTATGGGAGAGCTACATTATTCTAGACTTGATAAAAAGCGTTGGGAAGATTCACTTTACAAAATGAAAGCTGGAGGGGTTGATATCGTGTCCTCCTATTGTATTTGGATTCATCATGAAGAAGTGAAAGGTGAATATGATTTTTATGGAAATAAGGATTTAAAAGAATTTGTAGAGACTTGTAAAAAAGTTGGAATTCACTTATTTCTTAGAATCGGACCATGGAGTCATGGTGAAGTTAGGAACGGGGGATTTCCTGATTGGCTTTTGGATTATGGAGATATTTTACGTAGTAATAGTCCAACGTATTTTGAACTTGTAAAAGATTATTATACAAGTCTTTATGACCAAGTAAAGGGACTGTTCTTAAAAGATGGAGGTCCTATTATTGGTGTTCAGATTGAAAATGAATATGGTCATGTTGGAGGGTTAACTGGAGAAGAAGGAGAAACTCATATGAGGACTCTCTGTAATATGGCCAAAAACATTGGTTATGATGTTCCTTACTATACGGCAACAGGTTGGGGTGGTGCGGTAACTGGAGGGATGCTACCAGTTATGGGTGGATATTGTGAAGCCCCATGGGATCAATCGATTGAAGAGATAGAGCCTAGTGGAAATTATATATTTACCCATGAGAGAAATGACCATAATATAGGTAGTGATTATGGATTTGGAACAGGAATAACCTATGATATAAATAAGTTTCCCTTTCTTACAGCTGAATTAGGTGGCGGACTTCAGGTTACTAAGCATAGAAGACCTGTCGCTCATTCCAAAGATATTGGGGCAATGAGTATGGCGAAATTGGGAAGTGGAGTTAATCTTCTTGGATACTATATGTATCATGGTGGTACTAATCCAGAAGGCAAATTAACAACTTTAGAAGAATCTAAAGCTACAGGATCTCCTAATGACTTACCAGTATTAAACTATGACTTTAGAGCAGCTCTTCGTCAATATGGTCAAATATCAGAAACATTTAAAGAAATTAAATTACTGGCAATGTTTACAAAAGATTTTGGTGAAGAATTATGTGGATTACCTGCAGTTATTCCAGAAGATAATCCATTACAACAAACAGATAATGAGAACTTAAGATATAGTTATAGGCGTAATGAATCAACAGGTTATGTATTTGTAAATAATTATCAGAGACGTCAGATTATGGCGGAGCATAAAGACGTGATTTTAAAAGCAAAAGTCTTAGATGAAGTAATTGAATTTCCAAAACGTGATATAAAGAATGGGGAGTTCTTCTTTTATCCATTTAATAAAAAAGTTAAAGGTGGTCTTATAAAATACATTATGGCTACTCCACTCTGTAAAATTGACATGGAAGAGAAGGAGATGTTATTCCTTTATTCAGATATTGAACCACTTGCAAAATATGAGAATTGGACAGGTGAAACCACAGTTATCATTCTTACAAGAGAAGAGGCAAAAAATGCATACAAGGTTAAATTAGATAAGAAAGAGCATTTGATTGTTAGCTCCAATCCAGTTTTACAAAAAGAAAATTATTTGGAAATAATAGTACAGGGCTCTGAACCTATAAAGGTTTATCCAGCTTTTGATAATACTCCAGACAAATATGAATTAGTAGAATCTACGAAAGAATATGGTGTTTATAGACAAAAGGATAGCTACGATACATTTAAGGAGTATGGTGCAGAGGTTGAAGTAAAGGAAATAGAAAAATCCGATACAACTATAAAATATGAGTTAAATATTCAATATAAGGGAGATAGACAAAAGGGAGACTTCTGGTTAAAACTTGACTATGCTGGAAATGTAACTCGAATTTATGAAAAGGGGAAAATGATAAATGATCATTTTTACACTGGGGAGCCATTAGAGATTTCCTTGGGCTATTTTGGATATCCAAGTAGGCTTGTAATGGAGATAGATGCCCTTAATAAGGATGAAAAAGTTTTCTTGGAGACATGGCCTGAGTTTAAAGGAAGCAAGGCGTATGAGTTGATAGGTGTAAAGGTAACTCCAGAGGT
>CAYYVJ010000185.1:0-2111 GCA_964475115.1 uncultured Lachnospiraceae bacterium | reverse complement strand
AATACAGAAGGATTTGATGGAAGTCTACGATGAATTTGATGAGGTCTATACGGAAAGTATGACGGATAAGAAAAAAGATGAAAAGGATTGGAGAAGATAAGATAGGGCTGGCTGATGCAGGTGTGTGTTAGCTGGCTTTTTCTTTATTATAAAGGCATATCATATCAAAAAGGTTAAATGAAAAACTAAATTCCAGTTCTAACTGATTTGACCTTGTATTTTCGATTTTGAGCAAATTTTTATGACTTACCCTATATAAAAGTACCCCGAAAAGTGCTATAATGCGTTTTGTAAAGTCTGTTTGTTTGCATAGCGAACAGACAGCTGGAGCAGTTTGAGAAAAAATAAATTCCACCTGTCAATTCTGAATATTATAGGATTTTGACTTGCCGGTGGTTATCTATCTGCTCATAAATTATTAGTGTTAATTAGTTTTAATGTATTTACAGGAGATTGTGCGTGGTCAATAAGTCTTGTAATTCGAAATAGCCTCGTATATAGTCGCCACGCTCTTGTTTCAGTTCTTTGATTTCCATTTGCTGAGAACAGATGGTATCCAGAGAATCTTCATACAACTGAACTAACTGTTGGTAGGTTGGCTTATTCATTGATTTCACCTGCCTTTTCATTAACACTGCGATTTTCAATCAATGCCGGTTTTAGCATGACTTCGTCTGGGGAGACTTTTTTCAGTCCTGTTAAAAGCGGTATTTTTTTGTCTAAAAGCAGGTCTGCAAGGTCAAATGGAGATGCACCATTTAAACTGTCTCTGGCAGTGGAATTGATATGGCTTGTCATCAAATTAATATCATCCTGGGTGTATTTATACATACTTCTTCCCTTTGGAATGACGTAGCGTATGTATTCGTGGTTCTTTTCAAGTTTACCTTTTTGATTAGAAACGTAAGGATCACAGTAAAATACATAGGTGCGATGTTTGCCGTCCTCCGTTTTTTCTATATCCCAGGGATTTTTAAATTCTGAGCCGTTGTCTGTTAAAAGTACAGGGAAATATTTTCGGAACATACGAATGCCAAGGGTTTCAGTAAGTGTATTAATGGCATCAATTATACATTTCTGAGTACAGCTATTAAGTAGTATTACTAGCATAAAATTGCAACTTCTAAAAAGAAGAGTAAGAAGACATTTTCCAGCTGCACGACCACCCTTGACAGTATCCATTTCCACTACATCAACATCAGGATGCGCTTCTATAAAACGTTCAAAATCAACATAAGTACGCTTGTTACGATATACCTGCTGAAGATTTTTACTTGTACGTGGAGCAGATTTCTTCTTACGTTTTTTATAACGGACACGCCTTGGCAAATCAATATTTCTCGCTTGAAAAATACGTTGGTCTAAGTAATTATATAAGGTTCTTCTGCAAACAGGAATCTCATCAACATGTACAGCGAATATATGACTTAAAGGCTGTCCTTTTAGAATAAGAGGAGATATTAAATCATTAAGCTCTTGTAATTCATTAGGAGTAAGATTAATACCTTCACGGGATTTAACAAGTGTCTTTTCATACATCTTTTGAGCATGAGAAGCTTGATAAACAGGATGTTCTATAGGACAATGTTTTTCTTCGATACAGGCGTTGCATGCGTATGGAGCCTTAGTAGGGTTATTACATTTGAAAGGTGTGTAAAGAGTACAGGTACAAGGTGGATACTCTCGCCAACATTTTCTACATAAACTAGTGCAGTAGGAAGAGCGCTCACAGTTCGTAGCAACGATATCGTTGCCACGAATATCACAAGTAGGTAAATGTTTGCATTTACCACAACGACCAGATACACGTTTACCAGTTAATAATTTTGTGTTTTTGCGTATTTCCTTGGATATGGTCGTAGGATCCTTATGTAGTGTGTTAGCAATACTTTTGAAGGAATTGTTCTGTAGTAGTTCCTGTTCAATATATGTTCTGTCAGATAAAGTAAGGTGCTTCTGATTATGAATCATATTTTTATCTTTGTTCATGGTCAATCCTTTCTGACAGATAGATAACCATGTAATATTATATCAAATACTATGTGCATGAGTAAATTCCAGTTTGGATAAAAATTGGGGTAAAGATGTGGAATTTACTTTTTCACTTTACG
>CAYYVJ010000184.1:0-2186 GCA_964475115.1 uncultured Lachnospiraceae bacterium | reverse complement strand
AAGTGGTTAAGACACCGCCCTTTCACGGCGGTATCAGGGGTTCAAATCCCCTTGGAGTCATTTTTGAAAAATAATTGAATGTTGACGTATAATTAATTCGTTGCTATACTATACTAGTATTGTGAAAACTAAAAAATATATGGCGACATAGCCAAGTGGTAAGGCATGGGTCTGCAACACCCTGAGCACCAGTTCAAATCTGGTTGTCGCCTCTAAAAAGAAAAGATGTATCACGTGAGTGATATATCTTTTCTTAAATAATAGCTTGTTGGTAAATATTACTAACAAGCTATTATTTTTGTGTCCTCACCACTTGAGAGAATAGAATTTAAATGTGTTGTAATACTTTCTTCTGTATTTAGGTGCAAACTAGGTGCAACCAGTATCAGAGATTGAAAACCCTCCTTTCTTCTATAAAAAAGCAAAAAATATGATAAGGTAGGTATAAAAAATGAATGAAATAGAGTTGTTTTGGAAACGATTTTTAGACGCTAAAGGATTAGATGAAAGTACAAAGTATTTGGAGGCATTTCATTTTGAATTAACAAAAGAATGGGCAAACAAATTGCTGGAGCTGGTATTGGTTGGGAAGAAAAGAGCAACAGCAAGCAGCCTTGAAGCTTGGAAAATTGAAGGTATAATGCCGAAGGTTGGTGACTATAGTATTGTTACTGATTGGAATTGCAAACCGCGTTGTGTCATTCAGACAATAAATATTACAACATTATTGTTTAAAGATATTACATATGATATTTGTAAGAGGGAAGGCGAAGACGACTGCTTGGAAACTTGGAGACAAGGGCATATAAATTTTTTTACTGAAGAAGGGAAAGAAATTGGATATGAGTTTTCAGAAGATATGTTAGTAGTTTTTGAGGATTTTAAAGTGGTATATCAGGAATAGAATGGGGAGAGATAAAATGAGACGTATAAAAACCTACTGTGAAAAACAGTTTTTGAAAGATAATAAGTTCAACTTTTATATGACGATTTTCTCACTGTTATTATGTACTGCTATGAATGTTTTAATGGCATTTATGTTACAATTCTTTATTGAAGCGGTTGAATTTGGAAGTGATGAGATTTTGAGAAATGGATTTATTGTGGTAATAGTCTATTTTTTAATTTTTTGGTTGTTTAGGTCTTTACAAAGACGCTATAAAAACACCTATATGTATAAGGCGCTTTCACAATTTAAAGATTATGTTTTTGAAAAGATGTTAGATAAATCAATATCACAATTTGAAAATGGTGCATCAGCAAAATTGATTTCAGCATTCTCCAATGATTTGGCGACTATTGAGGGAAATTACCTTGGAGGAACTTTAAGCCTTATTTTGACAGTAATGCTTTTTATTGCGGCGTCGCTTGCATCCTTATATATCGAGTGGAGATTGGCATTGCCAATTCTTATGGTATCTATTATTTGTATTTTCTTTTCTTTAAAATATGGAAGAAAACTAGTAGAAAAAGAAAAAGAGACTTCCGAAGAGAACATGGATTTTGTCGCTCAAGTGAAGGATTTGCTAAATGGATTTATTGTAATCAAAAGTTTTAAGGCAGAAAAAGAAGTACTAGATATTTTTAAACAGAAAAATATAAGTTTGGAAGAAACGAAACAGGATAAACGAGTTACTTCAGATACAGTGACAATTTATAGTGATATTTCATCTATTGTAGTAAATACTTTAATTTTTGCACTTGGATTTATATTTGCCCTTAGAGGTATGATGTCTATTGGTAAAGTAATTGCCTTTATACAGCTTGGTAATTATATATTGGAACCTGTTAGAAGTCTTGCACCACTGATTAGTAACCGAAATGCTGCAATAAAATTAATTGAACGGATATCTGATGAAGTTGAAAAAAGAGAAGAAAAACAGCAGGGTGTCATATTAGAAGAATTTAAAGATAGTATTGAGTTTCGAAAACTAAACTTTGCATATGCGAAAGATAAGGTCGTATTAGAAAATGTTAACTTACGCTTTGAAAAAGGCAAGAGTTACGCAATTGTTGGGGGAAGTGGTAGCGGAAAATCCACACTTTTGAAATTGTTACTTGGCTATAACGAGGGTTACCAAGGAGATGTGTTGATTGATGGTATTCAGATTAGAGACATTGATCTAGACAGCCTTTATGATAAGATATCTATTATTCAGCAGGATGTATTTCTCTTTGATAGTTCC
>CAYYVJ010000183.1:0-2190 GCA_964475115.1 uncultured Lachnospiraceae bacterium | reverse complement strand
TGCATTTGGAACAAGAACTGGAGTTTCAACTTCTATAAATCCTTGTGCATCTAAAAATCTACGGATTTCACTTATAATTTGTGAACGTTTAATAAAAGTTTCCTTTACGTCTTGATTCATAATCAAATCTACATATCTTTGACGATAGCGAATGTCCGTATTGGTTAAACCATGAAATTTTTCAGGTAAAATTTGAAGGCTCTTTGATAAAAGTGTAATTTCTTCTGCATGTATGGAAATTTCTTCTGTTTTTGTTTTAAAAACCTTTCCTACAATTCCAACAATATCGCCTAAATCAAATTTCTTAAATTCTGCATAAGACTCTTCCCCTACGCTATCTCTTGCCACATAGGATTGAATTCTTCCTTGAACATCCATTATATTACAAAAAGAAGCCTTTCCCATAACTCGCTTTGACATAACACGACCTGCTATGGAAACCTCTTTTCCTTCTAATTGTTCATAATTATTTACTATTTCCTGACTATGATGAGATACATCATATTTCATGATTTCAAAAGGATTCTTGCCTTTATCTTGTAAATCTTTTAATTTCTCACGACGCACCTTTAATAATTGATTAATATCTGGTTCTTGAACATTATTCTGCTGCTCTCCCACGCATTTTCACTCCTTTGTGTTTAGTTGGATTTAGCTTACCCTTTGGATATCGATTATCTTATATTCTACTGCTCCTGCTTGCGTTTCTACCGCTACCAGGTCCCCTACTTTTCTACCGATCAAAGCCTGGCCTACAGGTGATTCGTTAGATATCTTTCCTTGACGACTATTTGCTTCTGTAGAACCAACAATTCTGAATTCTAATTCTTCATCAAATTCAACATCAAATACTTTAACCTTACATCCAATATTTATTTTATCTAACTCTATTTCATCTTCAACAATTACTTCAGCATTTTTAAGGATTTTTTCAATCTCTTCAATTCTTGCTTCGATATCTCTTTGTTCATCTTTCGCTGCATCATATTCAGCATTCTCAGATAAATCGCCTTGTTCCCTTGCTTCTTTAATTTTCTGAGCTACTTCTTTTCTTTTCACAACCTTAAGATCTTGTATTTCCTCTTCTAACTGTTTCAACCCCGCATAAGTCAAAATATTCTTTTTTTCTGTCATCCTATTGCACCCTTCCTAATTAAATTCCTTATGTTTTTCATAAACTACCCGACATTCACAGTATTATAAGCTAAAACACTTTTAATGTCAAGAATTACTCCTTCAGCGATTTGTTACTGTAGTATATGCCTCAAATGCTAAAATATTCTAAGAGCTCTAACAATGATTCCATCGTCTCTATACTGTTTACTTTATTCCTAAGAGCTGCTGAATGTGGATAACCAGCTGTATACCATGCTATGTGTTTACGCATCTCTCTAATTCCAGTATATTCTCCCTTATGTTCAAACTGAAGCAATCCATGTCTAAGTATCATTTGTTTTACTTCTTCCATGGTTGGTCTTTCTTTTTCTTTCCCTGTTTCAAAATAATGGTTTATTTGTGAAAACAGCCAAGGATTTCCCCTCACTCCTCTTCCTATCATAATACCATCACAACCCGTTTCATCTAATAACGCTTTTGCACTTTTACCAGAATTCACATCACCATTTCCAATGACAGGTATTTTAACCGCTTCTTTTACTTGTCTAATTACATCCCAGTCTGCTTTTCCAGAATAGTATTGTTCTCTTGTTCTTCCATGAACCGCAATAGCAGATGCTCCAGACGCTTCTATTACTTTAGCAAAAGGAACTGCATTGATGGTCTCCTTTGTAAATCCAGTTCTAAATTTAACTGTAACTGGTTTTTTCACTGCTTTTACAATGGCTTCTACGATTGCTCCTGCTAGTTTTGGATCTTTCATTAAAGCAGAACCTTCATTATTATTTACAACCTTCGGTACGGGACATCCCATATTGATATCAATGATATCAAACGGCTCCTCTTCTAGCCTTTTTGCTGCTTCTGCCATAACCTGAGGCTCTGATCCAAATAGCTGTAAGGCTATAGGATGCTCTTTTTCTTCTACTTTTATTAATTCAAATGTATTTTTATTGTTAAAGGTAATTGCCTTTGCACTTACCATCTCCGTATAGAGGAGACCACACCCTTGCTCCTTGCAAAGCAAGCGAAATGGCAGGTCCGTAACCCCTGCCATAGGTGCCAATATTAAAT
>CAYYVJ010000182.1:0-2248 GCA_964475115.1 uncultured Lachnospiraceae bacterium | reverse complement strand
TATTAAAAAGATGTAGATCACTTGGATTAGATCCAGTTTATTTAGGAATAGATAAAAAATCAACAAGAGAATTAAGAAGAGCCAATAAAAAAATGAGCGAGTATGGACTTCAATTAAGAGAAAAACAAAAAGCTAAATTTATTTATGGTGTGTTAGAAAAACCTTTCAAAAATTACTACAATAAAGCTACTAAAATGAGTGGTATGCCAGGTGAAAACCTACTAATCTTACTTGAAAGAAGATTAGACAATGTAGTATTTAGAATGGGTCTTGCAAGAACTAGAAAAGAAGCTAGACAAATTGTAGATCATAAGCATATATTAGTAAACGGAAAAGGTGTTAATATTCCTTCTTACTTAATCAGTGTTGGTGATGTTATTGAAATCAAAGAGAAATTTAAAGCGTCTCAAAGGTATGTTAATGTATTAGAAACAACTGGCGGAAGACTTGTCCCAGAATGGATTGAAGTGGATCATGAAGCTCTTAAAGGTTCTATTAAAGAATTCCCTATAAGAGAAAATATTGATGTTCCAGTTGAAGAAATGCTTATTGTTGAGTTATATTCTAAATAATGGTGTCTTATGTTAGAATATAATACCCTCAATATAATGATAACCCAAAAGGAGGGGCTTTATAGTGTTCGATTTTGAAAAACCAAAAATTGAAATTGCAGAGATTTCAGAAGATGAAAGATATGGCAGGTTTGTAGTAGAACCACTTGAAAGAGGTTATGGTACTACTCTTGGCAATTCATTAAGAAGAATTATGCTCTCTTCATTGCCAGGGGCAGCAGTCAGTCAAGTAAAGATCGACGGGGTATTACATGAGTTTAGTTCAATTCCTGGAGTAAAAGAGGATGTTACTGAAATCATCATGAATATCAAAGGACTTGCTATTAGAAATAACAGTGAAACAAATGAAGTCAAAACAGCTTATATTGAGTTTGAAGGCGAAGGTGTAGTAACTGCTGCAGATATTCAGGTGGATCAAGATATTGAAATATTAAATCCACACCTAGTTATTGCAACATTAAATGGTGGTGCAGATAGTAAGCTCTATATGGAGTTGACTATCAATAAGGGAAGAGGATATGTAAGCGCAGATAAAAACAAAAGTGAAGATTTAGCAATTGGAGTAATTGCAATTGATTCCATTTATACTCCTGTTGAAAGAGTAAATTTATCTGTAGAAAATACTCGTGTTGGTCAAATAACAGACTTTGACAAACTTACCTTAGATGTATTTACAGATGGAACATTAGCTCCTGATGAGGCTGTTAGTTTAGCAGCTAAAGTACTTAGCGAACACTTAAGTTTATTTATTGATCTTTCTGAAAACGCAAAAACAGCTGAAATTATGATTGAAAAAGAAGACGATGAAAAAGAAAAAGTATTAGAAATGAACATTGATGAATTGGAACTTTCTGTACGTTCTTATAATTGTTTGAAGAGAGCTGGAATCAATACGGTTGAAGAATTAACCAATCGTACTGCTGAAGATATGATGAAAGTACGTAATCTAGGACGTAAGTCTTTAGAAGAAGTATTAGCAAAATTAAAAGAGCTTGGATTGCAACTACGTCCTAGCGAAGAATAAAATAGACTTTTAAATTTATGGATTGAAAAGCACCCAGTTAGTAAGCCCGAAGAGCATAGCTGGCTGTTCCACAAATGGAGGAATTAAGATGGCAAAATATAGAAAGCTTGGAAAAACTTCAAGCCAAAGAAAGGCTTTAATCAGAAACCAAGTAACAGCCCTTTTAAACAATGGCAGAATCATTACTACAGAAGCTAGAGCCAAAGAAATCCGCAAGGAAGCCGAAGGTTTGATCGCATTAGCAGTTAGAGAAAGAGATAATTATGAAACAGTTACAGTAACTGCTAAAGTAGCTCGTAAGGATAAAGATGGCAAGAGAGTAAAAGAAGTTGTAGATGGTAAGAAGGTTACAGTATTTGATGAAGTTGAAAAAACAATCAAAAAGGATATGCCTTCTCGTCTTCATGCTAGAAGACAAATGCTTAGAGTACTTTATCCTGTAAAGGAAGTGGCTCCAAACGTTATTGGCAAGAAGAAAGCGACAAAAGAAGTTGATTTAGTTGCAAAATTATTTGACGAAATCGCTCCTAAGTACGCAGATCGCAAAGGTGGTTATACTAGAATTATTAAAGTTGGACTACGTAAAGGTGATGCAGCAATGGAAGTGCTTCTTGAGTTAGTATAAAAGAGCTTAGGGCTGTTGCACAACGAG
>CAYYVJ010000181.1:0-2265 GCA_964475115.1 uncultured Lachnospiraceae bacterium | reverse complement strand
GGTGTATTTGGACCAAACAATGGTTCTACAGTAGGATTTGTTACTGGTTTAACGGAATCTAAAAGAACAGATGTAGCAATGGTAGGTTTTGACTTCTCAGCAGAAATTGAAACTATGATTCGTAGTGGAGAATACAATGCAGCATCCGTAGTACAACGTCAATATTTCATGGGATATGACGGAGTTAAAACTGCTATTGAATTAGCAAATGGTGGAACTGTTACAGAAAAATCTATTGATACAGGTGTTATCCTTGTTGATTTAGACAATGTAGATACTCCTGATGTACAGGGAGTTATTAATCCATAATAAATAAAAATAGTTTAAATTAATATAATAGACCAATGCGCTTCCCACTATGGGAGGCGTATTGGTGATTTTAGAAAAGAATGGGAGGATAACTATATGAACAGAAAGAATAAGCTACTAGTAGGAGTATGCATGATTAGTGCTGTTATTTTTCTGGGGTGTGGTTATATGAAAGAGAATAAAGTAGTCGAAGTTGTGCCAGAGTATGTATTTACCTATGCAGAAAACCAGCCAGAGGGATATCCAACGACTTTGGGAGCATACCGATTTGCAGACTTGGTTTATGAGCGTACGAATGGAAGAATCAAGATTAGAGTTCATGCTGGGGGCGTATTGGGTGACGAAGTATCCGTAATTCAGCAAGTTCAGTATGGTGGAATTGATTTTGCCAGAGCGTCTATTATGACAATGGGACAATTTAATGACAAAATGAATGTCTTGCAACTCCCCTATCTTTATCAAAATTCATCTCATATGTGGAAAACTCTAGACGGAGAGATCGGTGAAGAGTTTATGAATAGTCTAAATGATGATGGACTTATTGCATTGTCTTGGTACGATGCAGGAAGTCGACATTTTTATACGACAGAACCAATTACTTCTCTTGAGGATATGCAGGGAAAACGAATTCGAATAGCAGAATCAAAGTTAATGGAATCGTTAATTTTAGCATTAGGCGGAGTACCTGTGCCAATGGCTTATTCTGACGTGTTTTCTGCCTTAGAAACGGGTGGGATTGATGGGGCAGAGAATAACTGGTCCTCCTATACTTTTACCGATCATTATAAAATAGCGCAATATATGACTTTGGATGGTCACAACCGAATCCCTGAGCTTCAAATAGCTTCTCAGGCAATTTGGAAGAAACTTTCTGAAGAAGATCAAAAGATAATCAAAGAATGTGCAATAGAATCCGCTATTTACGAGAGAGAGCTTTGGATCGAGCAGGAAGAGAAATCCAGAAAACTAGCCGAAGGAGCTGGTGTTACAGTAATCGACTTAAGTGAAGAAGAGATGGAGAAATTCAGGGATGCCGTAATGCCTATTTATAAAGAATTTGGTGAAGAATACCAAGAGCTGATAGAAAAGATATTGGATTAAAAAAATAAAAAAAATGTACCAGGTACACTTACTTTTTTCTTACGATACCGTAAGATTTTCGTAAGTGTACCTGGTACATTTTTTTTGGAAGCTACATTTGTAGCTCCTTCAAAATTTCGCCGATACTTCCACTAATAATCAAATCAGCCTTGCCATCATATTGGGTTGTAGACTTGTTGATTAAAACCAACTTATTTCCCTTATAATATTGTATTAACCCAGCAGCGGGATAGACGGTAAGAGAAGTTCCACCAATAATCAGAACATCACTTTTGCTTATATAGGAGATCGCTTTTCTAATTATATTATCATACAAGCTTTCTTCGTATAAAACCACGTCAGGTTTAATAATTCCCCCACAATTACATGTAGGTATCCCTTCTGAACTTAAGATAGCATCTAGATCGTAGAAGGCATGACATTTCATACAATGGTTCCTGCGGATTGAACCATGAAGCTCGAGTACTTCTTTACTCCCAGCCTCTTGATGGAGTCCATCTATATTCTGTGTGATAACAGCCTTCAATTTTCCCTGAGCCTCTAGTTTTGCTAAAGTTATATGGGCATCATTTGGTTTTGCATCAGGGTAAATCATCTGAGTCCTATAATAATCATAAAAATCCTTAGTATGTGACATGAAAAAGCTGTGGGATAAGATTTCCTCAGGTGGGTATTTCGAGTTATTGGAAGCTTTATAAAGTCCTGTAGAAGAACGAAAATCAGGAATATTACTTTCTGTAGATACTCCAGCTCCACCAAAAAATACAATGTTATCTGAATTGTTAATGAATTCTTTTAGTTTAGATTGATTCGACATGGTTAAAAACCTCCTCTATTAATAACCTCGCTACTTAT
>CAYYVJ010000180.1:0-2275 GCA_964475115.1 uncultured Lachnospiraceae bacterium | reverse complement strand
AGCATAAGTCCGTATTATTAGAAGAAACAATAGAAAACTTAAATATTAAGCCAGATGGAATTTATGTAGATGGAACCTTAGGTGGAGGTGGACATGCTTATGAAGTGTGTAAGCGCTTAGGTCAAACTGGTAGATTTATTGGAATTGATCAGGATGAAGCAGCTATTAATGCGGCTGGTGAGCGTTTGAAAGAATTTCAGGACAAGGTTACCATTGTGCGAAGTAATTACAGTGAGATAAAAGAAGTGTTAAAAACACTGGATACTAAAGGTGTAGACGGAATTCTGCTAGATTTAGGTGTATCTTCTTATCAGTTAGATAATGCAGATAGAGGTTTTACTTATAGAGAAGAAGATGCTCCATTAGATATGAGAATGGACCAGAGACAAACATTAACAGCAAAAGATATCGTAAATGATTATAGTGAATTTGATTTATATAGAATTATCCGAGACTATGGTGAGGATAAATTTGCTAAAAACATTGCAAAGCATATTGTGAGAGCAAGACAAGAAAAAGCAATTGAAACAACAGGTGAATTAATTGAACTCATCAAGAATGCAATACCGATGAAGATTAGGGCAGTTGGTGGACATCCTGCCAAGAAAACATTTCAAGCGATTCGTATTGAACTAAATAAAGAACTAGAGGTTTTAACCAACTCTATAGATGATATGATAGAACTTTTAAATCCAGGTGGAAGAATTTGTATTATAACATTTCACTCATTAGAAGATAGAATTGTGAAAACAAGATTTCGTAATAATGAAAATCCATGTATTTGCCCACCTGATTTTCCAATGTGTGTATGTGGTAAAAAGCCGAAAGGACATGTTGTGACACGCAAGCCCATTATTCCTTCAGGAGAAGAAATAGAGACAAACAAACGATCAAAAAGCTCTAAGTTACGTGTTTTTGAGAAGATAAACAAATAATAACTAAGAAATATTGAAGTAAGGGGGAACGTTATGAAAAGAGAACGAGTAAGAAAAAATGTTAACTTTAAGCAAACAACATATGTAGACGGCAATACTGTTCGCAAATTGGAAGCAGTTCCTAATGTTCAGCCAGATAAGAGAAGCATCCCTAACAAGAAGCAAAGTAGACGTATTGCTATGAATCAAGAAAAAGCATTACACATGAATGGCTTTTATGTGTTTGCTTTAGCAATAGCGGTTGTAATAACTTTAATCGTATGTGTACAGTATTTGCAAGTTCAGTCCGAAATAACATATAGATTAAAAAACATTTATGCTTTAGAGGTTAAATTAGCTGATGTTACTTCTCAAAATGATGAAATGGAAAATAGCATCAATAGTTACATTGATTTAAATTACATCTACAAAGTGGCAACAGAAGAGCTAGGAATGTCATATGCAACCAAAGAACAGATTTCTTTGTATGAAAATAGTGGTTCAGAGTATGTAAGACAATATCAGGACATACCAGAACTTCAAGTGAAGGCTTTTGGTATCTTCGATTAGTAAGTAGGTTATAGAATGGCTAAGAAAAAAAGAAAAATTGAAAGAAAGTTATCTAGAAAAATGCAAACAAAACTAGCGCTATTATTCGTAATAATAGCGTTAGCTTTGTTTGGACTCAATGTTAGACTAACTTATATTAATATGAAGAGCGGTGACCAATATACAGTTCAAGTATTATCTCAACAAAGATATGCTAGTAAGACCCTACCCTATCAAAGAGGTAACATTTTAGATAGAAATGGGATTGTATTAGCAACGAATGTAAAAGTATATAATCTTATTTTAGACCCTAATATTATGCTTTCTGAGGAAGGGAAATATAAAGAGACAACAATAAGTGCCTTGGTTGGAGCTTTTGGGTTTGATAGAGAAGAATTAATTAGACTTGTTGATGAAAATAGCAGTAGTAGTTATATCTCTTATAAAAAAGGAATGACCTATGAAGAGATAGAGGAATTTGTAGGTTTATCCAATGGTGCTTTAGGGGTAAAGCCTGAATGGTTTAGTAAAGACTTTTCCTATGCAAATATTCAAGGTGTTTGGTTTGAAGAAGAATTTAAAAGAAGCTACCCATATTCATCATTAGCTAGTCATGTAATAGGATTTACATATATAGGAAATGTAGGTGGTTGGGGAATAGAAGAGAACTATAACGATGTATTAAATGGAGTAAATGGTAGAGAGTTCGGATACCTAAATTCGGATAGTGCATTAGAAAGAGTAATAAAACCTGCTACAAATGGTAACAATGTAGTCTCTACAATAGATATTAATCTTCAAATGATTGTAGA
>CAYYVJ010000179.1:442-2332 GCA_964475115.1 uncultured Lachnospiraceae bacterium | reverse complement strand
AATTCACCAATCCCATGTATATAGGCATTTTCAATCAAAGGTTGTAAGGTCATTCTTGGCAGATTATATTCTTTATAAATTTCTTCTATTTTTTCTTCTAATTGGAATTCAATTACATCTCCAAATCGCATTCGCAATAAATAGATATATGAAACAACATTACTTATTTCTGCTTCTAAGGTAGTTTGGCTTTCTAGCCCTCTTAAGTTATAACGAAAAATATCCGCTGCATTCTCAAGGTATTCACAGGTAATGTTATCACCTTGAAGCATGGCAATCTTTGCACCAATATTAATCGTATTATATATAAAATGAGGATTCACCTGGGACTGTAATGCCAAAAGTTCTGCTTCTCTTAATGCACTTTTCATTTTCAAGTTATTTACTTTTTCTTCATTTAATGTGTTTTCAAGCTTTTGTTTTTCTTTTAGCTCATTTACATATTTGCGAATATTAATCGTCATCACATGAAAAGCATGATATAAGACATTGATTTCTCCACTGGTTTTTCCAACCTTAACCTCTACATCAAAGTTTCCATCTGATATTTCTCTCGCGTAGGAAGCCAGTTTTGAAATTGGTTTTGTGATTTCCAAGCTAAATATGATAATTATACTCAAAATAATAACAACTACTACAATAAGTAAACCGTTATTAAACCTTGTTACTTGGTTATATCTCTCCTGTATCATTATGTAAGTTTCAGCACTCTCACTTAAATTAGCGCTCATCATATCTTTTATATAATCACCAATATAATTATATTCTCTTACCGAATTTTGATAACCCTCTGTATACGCTTCTATATCTCGGTTTCTTCTTGCTGTAACTGTGGTATCTAAAGTAATAAGATAATGCTCTATCATATTAATTACATTTTTTAATTTTATTCCGCTTTGTGTATAAGATACCCTTTTATCTAATTTGCTTATATTTGAAGAAATAGAGTTACTATGATCATAGAACGTTAGAAGGCTATCTGTGTTATTGGTAGACAAGTAGACTTCTAAATTATTCTGTATATCTTTTATCTCCTTATAAATCACAGTAATTTCTTGACTTTCCGTTAAAATTTTTACGGTATTCTTCATCAAGACTTGAGAAGAAACATTACTATAAATTCCAGTTAATGTAGATATACTAATTGCAAGAATAAAAAATGTAATTAGCTTCGTACTATATTTTAATCCTCTTTCATTTCTTAGTCTAATTTTCATTGGCATATTCCTGATGTTCATTCACAAAATCATCCACATTGCTACTATCGATTGTAAATAATTCTATATATTTTGAATCACTTACGGAATTCCCCTTTATTCTGGTATATAACTGTTCAACTGTTTGATAACCAATCGTATAAGCATCTGGGGAAACTGTACCATATATTACCCCTCTTTTTATGTAATCAAGAGTTTGAGACATGGTTCCGTAACCAATTACCTTAATGTTACCTACTACGTTATTATCTACAAGCACCTGTGCCACTGCCGGAGTATTTTTCTCATCTGTACAAATAATTACATTTATATCATTTTGATTTGAAATAATTGAGCTTGTTAATCTTTCTGCTTCAAACATTCCAGAATCTAATGTATAAACCTCTGATAACTGGATTTCATCATCCTTACTAATAGCATCTATAACGCCTTGTACTTTCATGTTTTTATACTGTGATTCTCCTTGACTATCGCTTTCATCTAGTATTATAACCACATTCGCTTTTCCTTTTTCTATTGCAGGACGAACCATAACTCCCGCTGTATAGCCTATATCATAGCTATTAGAGCCTACGGTTGCAACTTCAGGAAGCAAAAATTTATCGTTTTCATAATTTACAACAACAATACCTTCTTCTATTGCTTTCTCGGTGGCTTCCATCGTTCTTTCATT
>CAYYVJ010000179.1:0-432 GCA_964475115.1 uncultured Lachnospiraceae bacterium | reverse complement strand
GATCCGCTGGTTGAAAAGCAATCCCATCTACTTTTGAAAAAAGAGATCTATCCACAACACTCACTAAATCATCTATATCTCTTGGCACAATTGAAACAAACTCTACAAATACATTTAAAGCAAGAGAAGCATCATTTGCCCCTTCTTGAAATAATGTCCAAAAATGCTCATCTGTATTTGGAATAACAACTTGTATATGATACTCTGATGGTTTGGCATTTTCTTCTTGTGCATTTGGTTGATCTATTGTAGTAAACAAACCACCTATCATTATTAATAAGGCAAGTAGCATAGCTACTAGTACTGAGAAAATTCCACGCATACTTATACTCCGTCCTTGTTATTTATCGCATTAACAGATCCCTTATTTTTAACATCAAAAAAGATACCAATCACTTTCTCCTGGTTATTGGTATGTTCAGCAAAAGTTGC
>CAYYVJ010000178.1:0-2345 GCA_964475115.1 uncultured Lachnospiraceae bacterium | reverse complement strand
AAATTACTCCAGGAAACTTTATTTTCAGAACGAGAGAATTTGAGCAAATGGAACTAGAATTTTTCTGTGAACCTGACACTGACCTTGAATGGTTTGCATACTGGAAACAATTTTGCATCGATTGGTTATTGAATCTAGGAATTAAACCAGACGAATTAAGAGCCAGAGATCATGCGGCAGAGGAGCTTTCTTTCTATAGTAAGGCAACCACGGATTTAGAATTTTTATTCCCATTTGGATGGGGAGAATTATGGGGAATTGCTGATAGAACAGATTACGATTTGAATCAACATCAAAATGTATCTGGTGAAGATATGGGATATTTTGATGATGAAAAGAAAGTAAAATATGTTCCTTATGTAGTAGAACCTTCACTTGGTGCAGATCGTGTTACATTAGCATTTTTATGCGCAGCATATGATGAAGAAGAACTAGAAGAAGGTGATGTAAGAACGGTGCTTCGTTTTCATCCGGCTCTAGCTCCAGTTAAGATAGGTGTCCTTCCTCTTTCAAAGAAATTGAATGAAGGTGCTGAAAAAGTTTATCAACAATTATCAAAAAAATACAATTGTGAATTTGATGATAGAGGAAACATTGGTAAACGTTATAGAAGACAGGACGAAATCGGTACTCCTTTCTGTGTTACCTATGACTTTGAATCAGAAAATGATGGTGCAGTAACGGTACGTGACCGTGACACGATGAAACAAGATAGAGTAAAGATAGAAGACCTAAAAGCATATTTTGAAGATAAATTTGAATTTTAATATAAGGCTATAAAGGTGAGGCTGTTACAAGATAGAGATAAGAGTTCAATCTATTTTGTAACAGCCTCATTGTATCGATATAGAAAAAAGAGGGATATGTAAATGAAGAATAGAATAAAGAAAACGCTTATCTATATTGGAGTAACGATTATTATTTCTATTATAATGTGTATAGGACTAATGTATAGCTTGTACCAAAAAGATATGATTGAATTTAAGATAGGAAATCAGTTTGAAGAAGTAACAATTACAAGAGTAGTAGATGGAGATACGGTGATCGTCTTACTTGATGGAGAGGAAGAAAGGGTGAGATTAATTGGAATTGATACTCCAGAAAGTGTTCATCCTGATAAGGAGAAAAATACTGACATGGGAGAACTTGCCTCTGAATACGCAGAGAATCTGTTGAAAGAAGAGATGACAGTTTACATAGAATTTGATAAATCGGAAAGAGACTATTTTGGAAGATTATTAGCTTATATCTGGTTAGAGGATAAGGTGAATCCAACAAAAGAAAGAGATATCAAAAGGTATATGGTAAATGCCATATTATTGCAAGACGGTTATGCTATTGCTCACAAATATCCACCAAATGTAAAGAATCATGAGCTATTTATTGAATTACAGGAAAAGGCTGAGAATGAAGAAATGGGATTATGGAAGGATTACAATGAAGATATGAAAGCAATTACAAATTAAAGGACTGACAATCTCGATGTATTTGAGACTTAATTCTAAAATTATTGTAAGTATTTACATAAAATCATATTATTTTTGTGAAAAACTTGGTCAAATAAGACAAAAAATAGTGGATTATATTTTTTTGTATGCTATAATATTAACAAGCTACGGCGCAAAAGAGCATACAGGAGGAATTAATAATGGCTAAATGGGTTTATTTATTTAAAGAAGGTAATGCAGGTATGCGTAATCTTCTAGGTGGTAAAGGAGCTAACTTGGCAGAAATGACCAATTTGGGCTTGCCAATTCCACAAGGTTTTATAGTAACAACAGAGGCTTGTACAGACTACTATAATAGTGGAAAAAAGATAACAGAAGAAATTAAAGGGCAGATTTTTGAAGCCTTAGAAAAATTAGAAAAGGAACAAGGAAAGAAGTTTGGGGACACTGAAAATCCTTTGTTAGTATCTGTTCGTTCAGGCTCAAGAGCATCAATGCCTGGAATGATGGATACAATTTTAAATTTAGGCTTAAATGATGTGGCAGTTGAAGGATTTGCTAAAAAATCAGGTAATCCTAGATTTGCTTATGACTCATACAGAAGATTTATTCAAATGTTTTCTGATGTAGTTATGGAAATGAGCAAAACTTTTTTTGAAGGTATTCTTGATGAAATAAAAAAAGAAAAAGGTGTAGAATTTGATACAGAGTTAACTGCTGAAGATTTAAAAGAAGTAATTGCAAAATATAAAGCAGTTTATAAAGATAAAATGGGTGAAGAATTTCCACAGGATCCAAAAGTGCAATTAATTGAAGCGGTTACTGCGGTTTTCCGTTCATGGGACAACCCTCGTGCTATTTATTATAGAAGAATGAATGATATTCCAGGTGACTGGG
>CAYYVJ010000177.1:0-2358 GCA_964475115.1 uncultured Lachnospiraceae bacterium | reverse complement strand
TATAAATTAAGAGACTGGGTATTTTCTCGTCAAAGATACTGGGGTGAACCTATTCCATTGGTACACTGTGATAAGTGCGGTCATGTTGCATTGCCTGAAAGTGAACTACCATTACTTCTTCCAGAAGTAGATAGTTATATGCCTACAGACAATGGAGAATCACCATTGGCAGCTATGACAGATTGGATTAATACTACTTGTCCTCATTGTGGTGGTCCAGCAAAGCGTGAGACTGATACAATGCCACAATGGGCGGGTTCCTCTTGGTATTTCTTGCGTTACATTGATCCAGACAATATGGATGCATTTGCTAGTAAGGAAGCGATAGACTATTGGATGCCAGTAGATTGGTATAATGGTGGAATGGAGCATACAACATTACATTTGCTATATTCACGTTTTTGGCATAAGTTTTTATTCGATTTAGGTCTAGTAAGTACAGCAGAGCCATATCAGAAGAGAACTTCTCATGGTATGATTCTTGGTGAAAACAACGAAAAGATGTCTAAGTCTCGTGGTAATGTAGTTAATCCAGATGATATCATAAATGAGTATGGCGCAGATACACTTCGTACTTATGAGATGTTTATTGGTGCATTTGAATTAAGTGCTTCTTGGTCTAATGAAGGAGTAAAAGGTTCTAGAAGATTTCTTGACCGTGTATGGAAGTTACAAGAAATCTTAGTAGAGGGAGATTCTTATAGTAAAGAACTCGAAACAAAGATGCATCAAACTATAAAAAAAGTGAATAATGATTATGAAAATATGAAATACAATACTGCTATAGCGGCTATGATGACTTTAGTAAATGAATTTTATAAAGAAGGCAAAATTACAAACGCAGAATTTGATACTTTATTACTTTTACTAAATCCTGTTGCTCCTCATATGACAGAAGAACTTTGGGAAATGAGAAATCATTCAAATCGTATCTATCAAGCAGAATGGCCGGTTTATGAGGAAGATAAAACGATAGAAGATGTAATTGAAATTGCAGTTCAAGTAAATGGAAAGGCAAGAGCAGTTATTTCTATTCCAAGAGAATCTTCTAAAGAAGACGTGATATCTGTAGCAAAAGAGGCTGTGGCAGATCGTCTAACTGAAAATATTGTAAAAGAAATCTACGTACCTGGTAAGATTGTAAATATTGTTGTAAAATAAGAACATCACATAAAAATAGGGTCATATTGACCCTATTTTTTCTTTTGAGACATTAATTTTGCTAATCTTCGTATTGTTTCTACACGAGCCTTATCTGTTTCTGTCATGTCTTTTTTTAAAATACTTAGAATTAAATCTGTTTCATCATTTGAAAAAGCATAACCCATTGAGCTTGCTTTTGAGGATGCTGCTATAAAAAAAGGAATTAATTCGTCTTTATTTTTGCTATCAGATTGCTTTAAAAATTCCTCTAAGAGTGCAAGCTTTTGTGGATCAATTTTTTTGATTTCAGGATTATCTGACCATCTTTCTTCTGGCATCTTTTTCTTCCTTTCTATTAATTCGATAATAAAGCTGAATAAGTTTCAAGCATACTTTGTTGCTCAGGGGTAAGCATGCCTTTTAGAGTGCTTAATGAATCTATTTTAGGTAAAGGGCTATCTTGATCATTGTTTATGTTTGAAACTTCTTCTTGAAATGTTTGGAACATTTGGAGGGTATTTATTATGTTTAGAATAGACTCAAATTTTTCTTTTTGTGGTCCACTGCAATGATGTTTCATGGTATTTAGCATGTCAGAAAGATTTCTTTTATCTTCTGGTAAAGAACAGATACCTAAGGATTCATTATCATTTTTTTGAAATATGTGGATTGTATTTGTTAATTCTATGAATTTCACATATAAAGATATAAAACCTTGCCCTTTACTGGGTATGTAGGGTATCGCTGATTTTATCATTTGTAGGGTGCTGTCAGTGATTAAACTATCAAAAGCAGTTAATTCCATTGTATGAATTTCTTCCATTTACTTCACCAGTCTTGTGTCGTTAGGTAATTATATGAGAACAAGTTTTAAAATATGATAACTTTAAGCCCGGAAACTCATATACTATTATATGTAAAATATGTGTTTCGAACACGTTTTACTAAAATATAAATAAAGAAGGGAAGAAAATGGCAGAGAGATTACAATTTGATGTAAATAGCGTATATGAAATGGATGAAGAATGTATGAAGAAAAAAGAAGATACAGATAAAAAAAGTAAAGATGATGAGGAAGTAAATTATTTCACGATTTTGTTTTGTTTAAGGAATATATAGAAACGTTTTATCATAGAAAATTAAAAAAGAGTTTTGCTTGCAAAAATATAGGCTATTGGCAAAAGCCAATAGCCTGATCTTTGGTTCTAATGAAGG
>CAYYVJ010000176.1:0-2405 GCA_964475115.1 uncultured Lachnospiraceae bacterium | reverse complement strand
TTTAATCATGAAAAAGGATACAATTGCTGCTATATCAACAGCTATGTCTAATTCAGGCATAGGTATCGTTCGTATGAGTGGAGAAGAAGCATTTTATATTATAGATAAGATATATAAATCAAAAAGTGGAAAAAAGACTTTGTCTAAGGAGAAGAGCCATACTGTTCATTATGGCTTTATTAAAGATGAAGATAGAATAATAGATGAAGTAATGGTTTTAGTCCTGAAAGGACCAAATACTTATACAAGGGAAGATACAATTGAGATAGATTGCCATGGTGGAGTATTAGTCATGAAAGATATTCTCAAAACATTATTAAAGAATGGTGCAAGAATTGCTGAACCAGGTGAATTTACAAAAAGAGCATTTTTGAATGGAAGAATTGATTTATCGCAAGCAGAGGCAGTTATGGATTTAATAAACGCAAAAAATGATTTTGCACTAAAGGCTTCTGTTAATCAATTAAATGGACGAGTTTCTGAGAAAATTAAGAAGTTAAGAGATGATATAATATATCAGATTGCTTATATAGAATCTGCATTAGATGATCCAGAACATATATCATTAGAAGGTTATAGTGAACAACTGGCATCAATTGTGGATAGAATAGACGAAGAATTAAAAGAGATGTTGATATCTTCTGAAAATGGAAAAGTTTTAACAGAAGGAATTAAGACAGTTATATTAGGAAAGCCAAATGTAGGGAAATCATCACTTTTAAATCTTTTGGCAGGTGAAGAAAGAGCGATTGTTACTGATATAGCAGGAACTACAAGAGATATTTTAAGTGAAAATATATTAATACAAGGTATTAGTTTTAATGTAATTGACACAGCGGGAATTAGAGACACAACGGATATAGTTGAGGAATTAGGTGTTAAAAAAGCAAAGAATAATGCAGAAGATGCGGATTTAATTATTTATGTAGTCGATTCATCTACTTTATTAGATGAGAATGATAAAAATATAATTGAGTTAATAAAAGATAAAAATGCTATAATATTGCTTAATAAAACTGATTTAGAGACAGTCACCAGTATTGAAGATATTTACTTACTAACAAATAAGAAGGTGATTCCTATTTCTGCAGCAAAAGGCAGCGGAATTAAGGAATTTCAAGAAGTTATAAGCAGTATGTTTCTTCAGGGAGACATCACTTATAATGATGAATTGTTTATTACAAATATGAGACATAAAGAAGCGATAGAAGAAGCATATATAAGCATTCAAATGGTCAGAAAAAGTATAGAAGATGGTATGCCGGAAGATTTTTATACGATTGACTTGATCAATGCTTATGAGCAACTTGGATTTATAATTGGAGAGTCTGTAGAAGATGATTTAGTTAATGAAATTTTCAGTAAGTTTTGCATGGGAAAATAATATGCATAATAAACTTGTAATTACAAATTGGAGGAAATATGCCAAAGGTAGAGGAAAGATATGATGTGGCAATTGTTGGAGCTGGACATGCAGGATGTGAAGCCGCTTTAGCAGCCGCAAGACTTGGTTTAGAAACAATTATGTTTACTATAAGCGTGGATAGTATTGCATTAATGCCTTGTAATCCTAATATAGGAGGAACATCTAAGGGGCATTTAGTACGTGAAATAGATGCTCTTGGTGGTGAAATGGGCAAAAATATTGATAAAACTTTTATACAATCTAAGATGTTGAATTGTTCAAAAGGTCCTGCCGTTCATTCTTTAAGAGCACAAGCTGATAAAGCTGAATATAGTAGACAAATGAGGATGACACTTGAAAATACGGATCATTTAACAATTAGACAGGCTGAAGTAACAAAAATATTAGTTGAAGATGGAAAAGTGATAGGTCTAAATACATTTTCTGGGGCAACTTATTACTGTCAGGCTATTGTTTTAGCTACGGGAACTTATTTAAAGTCAAAGTGCTTTTATGGTGAGGTAAGTAATTATACTGGTCCAAATGGTTTGCAAGCAGCAAATTATTTATCGGAATCATTAAAAGAATTAGGTGTTGAGATATTTCGATTTAAAACTGGAACACCTGCAAGAGTTGATAAAAGAAGTATTGATTTTTCTAAGATGGAAGAACAATTTGGAGATGAAAGGATTGTACCTTTTTCATTTTCTACAGATCCAGACTCTATTCAAAAGGAACAAATATCTTGCTGGTTAACCTATACAAATGAGGATACACATGAGATTATTAGAAAAAATCTAGAACGTTCTCCTATGTATTCAGGGGAAGTTACAGCCACAGGGGTTAGGTATTGTCCATCTATAGAAGATAAAGTAGTGAAATTTGCTGATAAAGAAAGACATCAAATATTTGTAGAACCTGAGGGACTTTATACAAATGAAATGTATTTGGCTGGTATGTCAAGTTCACTTCCAGAAGATGTACAGTATGAAATGTATAA
>CAYYVJ010000175.1:0-2450 GCA_964475115.1 uncultured Lachnospiraceae bacterium | reverse complement strand
TTTTTTCATCGGCATCACCTTTCCAATTATTAATTTTTTTCTTTTGGGATTTGATTCTTAAGATTTGAATAATAGAATTCAGAACTGAATATGCTTATTATAACAGTTGCCCCACTATTTTTCAAGTGGTACAATTAGAAGCTAAAGGAGGTTTTCATGAAAAACCGTAAACATATCTTTTTATATACTTTATTAATAATAATCATTATTCTGCTCACTTCATGTACCCAGAAAACAGTATCAAAAGAACAGGTGCAAGAAGAATTTGAACATTATACAAATACTTTCTTTATAGAAGAAATAAGGGAGAACACCCTAAATCTTCATTACACACTCGCATATCCGGAAAATTACGGCATTGACGATTATCCTATTACCTTTGGTGAATTTAGTTCAGAGTCATTTGAGGCTAGCTTTGATGAGCTAGAAACATATAAAGATGAGTTAAAAACATTTGAATATATTGCCCTTACCAAAGAACAACAACTTACTTATGATATTTTATTAGATTACATGGATACTGAATTAGAAGCAAGAGACTTGTTCCTCTATACGGAGATTCTTGGACCTTCTCTTGGATATCAGTCTCAACTTCCCATCTTACTTGCGGAGTATACTTTTCGCAGAGAAACCGATATCAAAGACTACCTTAACCTGCTTGAGCAGCTTGATGATTTCTATGAAGAAATTATTGAATTTCAAAAGGATAAGTCAGCTGCCGGGCTTTTTATGTCTGACTATCTAGCTGATGAAATTATACTTCAATGCGAAACCTTTATCGGAAATTCTGAAAGCAATTATCTCATAGAGTTATTTGATGAAAGAATAGACCAATTTCCCAGTCTATCCACGCAATCTAAGGAATCCTATAAGAAAGTCAATAAAAACATTGTAGAAACTGATGTGGTTAATGCCTATAAAATTCTAATAAATGGATTAAAGGCTTTAAAAGGAACCGGTAGAAATGAAGGCGGTCTTAGCAATTATGAATACGGAAAAGATTATTACGAGTATCTTGTAAAAACTTCCACTGGCTCTTCCAAATCCATACCTTCATTGCAGAAATTGACCGATGATTTTATTATGAAAAACATAAATGACATGTATTCCATCTTAGTAATAAACCCTGACCTTTATACGGAACTGGATTCCTATGCTTTTCATTTGACGGATCCTGATGAAATTTTAACTGATTTATCTACTAAGATGAGCAAAGATTTCCCGCCACTATTAGATACTAATTATACGGTTAAATATGTTCATGAATCTTTAGAAAAAAACTTAAGCCCCGCTTTTTACTTAACACCTCCCATTGATGATATGAGTGAAAATGTTATTTATATCAATGGCAAATATAGTAGCTATGAAATTTATACAACCTTGGCACATGAAGGTTATCCTGGACATCTGTACCAAACCCTTTATACTACTTCTAAAGATCTTTCACTTATTAGAAACCTTTTGTCTTATAGTGGTTATGTAGAAGGTTGGGCTACTTATGTAGAATATTATTCCTATGACTTATCTGGACTTAACCCTAACCTTTCCCAATTACTTAAGTTTAATAGTGCTGCATCACTTGGGCTTTATGCCTATATAGATATGAGTGTAAACTATGATGGTTGGGGATTAAATGAGGTTGCTAACTATCTGCATGATTATGGAATCGAAGATGAAGAGATCATAAAAGAAATCTTTTATGCTATGGTTGAAGCTCCTGCAAATTATTTGTGCTATTTCATTGGATACTTAGAAATTCTAGAATTAAAAGAAATGGCAGAAGACTCCTTAGGCAAAAACTTTTCCCTTATAGAATTCCATGACTCTCTTCTTTCCATTGGACCTGCTCCATTTTATGTTATAAAAGAATACTTATTCGAAGAACTAAATTAAGAAAAAGTGGGATCGTTATAATTTAACTATCCCACTTTACTTATTTTCATCCTTATAATCTTGAAAAAATTGACTCAAATTGGTAAGAGCCTTAACTAGAACCTGAGCTTCTACGTCTGATATTCCATTTAAGGTGGCCTTTACCATTTCTTTATGAAAATCCTCATGATGCTTATATGCCTTTATTCCTTTTGATGATAGCGAAATGAATACAACCCTTCTATCTACTTCACCACGAACACGATTTACATATCCCTTTTTAACCAAACTATTGATTGCGATCGTTAAGGTTCCAACTGTTACAGACAATTCTTTCGCTATTTTAGACATATTCTTAGGTGCTTCCATCCCGATGGCCTCTATAATATGCATATCATTATTAGAAATATCTTTAAACTCTTCCGTTATAATCGCTTTTTCTTCTATATTCATTATCTTGCGGAATAAATTCACTAATATATCATTAAAGGTACTGAATGCGTCCACATCATCACCTACTTTCCTTATGCTTATCCACATTATACACTAAGTAAAGGGATTCGACAATATATTAGAAA
>CAYYVJ010000174.1:0-2453 GCA_964475115.1 uncultured Lachnospiraceae bacterium | reverse complement strand
CCAAAAAGTTCAACCCGTCGATTTATTCCCAAATACCCATCATGTGGAGACGGTATGTTTGCTGTCAAGGAAAGATAAATAAAGGCTAAAAAGTGGCGTATTTCCGGGCTTTTTGTAAGGTTGGTATTAACAGAGAAGCCTTGCAGAAAGTTCGGTTTTCCTGTATGGAAACATATCTACTTTTCGGTCTGGCTGGAGAAAAATTGAGCAACCGGAGAACAGCGGTAGGGTTTAGGCTGTGGATTAGATGTCAGAGGTTGTGGCACTAGGATTGTTGTCAGAACCGACCGCAGTTTAAGCCACTCGATACTAAGGAGTAGACTTGGCAGTGGAATAGATAACGGGAGGAAATATATATGAATGAGATTAATATTCAAGAATATGAGTACTATATGAAAAATCGTCCGCATGTTGTTATATTAGGGGCGGGAGCTAGCTGTGCGGCAATACCATCAGGAGACAAATACGGTAGAAAAATATCTGCAATGAGTGGATTTATTGATAAACTTGGTTTAAATGAAATTATTTCAAAGGTATCAATTTATACTAAGTCGGATAATCTCGAAGATATTTATATGAAATCAGATAAACTTAAAACAAGTGCTAAGAATAATACACAGCAAGACTTTGAGTTCTCTTATTTTGATGATATTGATGATGCACTTATTGAAGGATTGTCACAGAATCAAGATTTCTTTTCAATGTTGTTGTCAAATGATGAAATGAAACATCAGGTGATGGGAATTTTTTCTGATGAGATTTATAAAAGTCTTAGAGAATCAGTATAAAGGCGGTGAAAGACAGTGTTCGATAAATTTCGACTAAAAGAAGTGCTGGTAGAGTACAAAAAACGCTTTGTGCAACAACAGTGGCCTAATGAAAAATATAAATGGGAGGCTGTGCAATGCTTTCAGTTAAATTGGGATGTCAATTCAGATGATTTTGCACAGATGCTAACAAAGTCACTTGCTCAGACGGCTAATTTGTTGGCGTCGGTAAATAACTTCCCAGCAAGAATGATTACCAAGTTTGCAGAGATTGCGCCAGAAGAAGTACGCTCAATGTATATTGAACTGTATGATGAGAGCAAGGATTTATACGAGAGAGTAGCCAGCTTCAAAAATAAATCTAATACGTTATTAGAGAGGTATGGCAATGGAGCGGCTCAGCATTACCAGTATGAAAATGCGATAATGACATATTTATGGCTTCGTTATCCGGATAAATATTACATCTACAAATTGAGTGAAGTAAAAGCTGTCTCGTCGGAGCTGGAAAGTGATTATCGATTCAAAAAGGGGGCCTATGCTGATAACATCAGGAATTTTGTGGCATTTTATGATGAGATTTGTGCTGAACTTCAGCAGGATGATGAACTTAAAAATCTGCTTAATTCTCAGCTGACATCTACATGTTACGCTGATCCTGAATTACGAACTCTTACAATAGATGTGGGCTTCTTTATTTCTCGCTATTGGAACAAGGAGGAACCAGGTCCTAAAGCGGATGAGTGGTGGCCGACTGATTATACTCCGGCATTAACGGTAGAGGATTGGTTAGAGCTTCTGACAGATAAAGACGTATTTAATGAGAGTAGTCTTGAAATCATGAAACGAATGAAGGATTATGGTGGAAAGGCTACTTGCACTCAGCTTGCTGTGAAATACGGAGAAACCAAGAACTTTTATAATAGTGGATCTGTTGCATTGGCAAGACGTATTGTTCAAAAAACTGGATGTCCAGTAATTGCAAGAGATGAAGAAAACTCTCGATTTTGGCCTGTATTATATGTTGGTAAGAATGCTGCAAAAGATGAAGAAGGATCTTATGTTTGGAAACTTCGTGATGAATTAGCAGAAGCTCTAGATCAAGTCGATTTATCAGAAGTCCTTTTGTATGTGCAAGATGAAGAAGGAGAAGAAGATCATAGATACTGGTTTTTGAATGCAAATCCCAAAATATGGAGTATGGCTAGCATGCCAGTTGGAGAAGTACAGGATTATACATTATATAATGATAATGGCAATAAACGGCGTATTTTTCAGAATTTCTTAGATGCAAAGGCTGGAGATATGATAATCGGCTATGAGTCCACACCGGTAAAGCAGGTAGTTGCAATTCTCAAAATCAGTGCGGGACAAGATGGAAAATCAATTTATTTTGAAAAAGTAGAAGGGCTGTCTTCTCCAATTGATTATGCAACTCTGAAAGCTTGTCCAGAACTTGAAAAGATGGAGTACTTTGGTAATCCGCAGGGTAGTCTGTTCAAACTGACAAAGGGTGAATATGATTTCATTTATGACATGATTCGTGATGAAAATCCAGCACCACCTGCAGCAGATAGTATTGAAAAATATGATAAAGAAAAGTTCTTAAATGATGTATATATGACTGAAGCAAAGTATGAGCGCTTAGTTGCAGTTTTGAAAAAGAAGAAAAATATTATTCTTCAA
>CAYYVJ010000173.1:0-2513 GCA_964475115.1 uncultured Lachnospiraceae bacterium | reverse complement strand
TTATCATATTGTAATGCGGAATGTATAACTCTTCTTTCATATGGATTCATTGGTTCTAGAGATACACTTTTTTTCGTTCTCTTTACTTTATACGCTATATTTTTTGCTAAATGTTCAAGAGTTTCTCTTCTTCTATCACGATAATTTTCAGTATCCATCTTAACGCGAATATATTCATCACTCTCTTTATTAACAACTAAACTAGCTAAATATTGAAGGGAGTCTAGTGTCTGACCTCTTTTTCCAATTAAAAATCCCATTTCTGGACCACTCAAATTAATATCCATAGATTTTTCATCTAAATTATGGGCAATATCAATCTTAACTTCTAAACCCATAGCTTGAAAAACATTGTCAAGAAATTCTGTTATAATATCTTCAATTGAAAGTTTTTTTCTAGCCCTAATTCTTGCAGGTTTATTATTAAAAATTCCGAATAAGCCTGTATTACCTTTTTCAATAACTTCATATTCGATTTTATCACTGCTAATTTCTAGTTTTATTAAAGCATTTGTTATCGCTTCATCAAGTGTTTTTGCTGAAAATTCAATAAAATCAGACACATAAATTCCCCCTTTACTTTTTATGCTTCTCGTTAAATTGCTGAACCATATTTGCTTTTGAAGATAAACTTCCTGGTTTTGCAATACCTTTATTGTAATAATCTGTAGATTCTTTTAATTTCTTTAAGTTTTCTTCTACTTCTTCATATTTCTTCTGTTGAGAATCTAACTTTTCTTTTGTTGAATCGATACTTCTAGTTTTTACATTAGCTGCAGAAATGACTTTTTGTGGTGCAAGTCCTTTCTTCGCTCTCTTTTTATTGGCTTTCTCAACATTCTTTTTAATTAATTCTTCCATATCAATTCTATTAAAATATGCATTAATTAAAAGCTGTTGAAAAATTTGAAATACACTACTTGCTACCCAATAAATACCTAAACCTGTAGGCATAGAAACACAGAAAATAGCTGACATTATTGGCATAGTAGTATTCATCATTTTCATTGATGAAGCCATTGTACTTTCATCACCTGAATTGTTAGAAGGTTGAGTACTTGAAATTAATCTTGTACTAACCCATTGTGATAAACCTGCTAAAACAGGAATTAAAATAGCTGGAGTCAACGCAAACCCCGGAGCTTCTGTTAAATTTATTCCACCAAGAAAACGGTTCATATTAATAAGTTTTTCGGAATTTTCTATTATAACATTAGTTATACTAGGAAATTCTGATATTAACTTTTCCCAATCGTTAGGAGTAAATTTATAAAGTAAGTCTATAATAAAATTAGACTGAGTAAAATCAAATTTACCAGGATCCATAGCAAATTCACTTCCTATTGATCCTATCTTCTCTAAATATCCTTCTTGTTGCATAAGAGGATTTACTATGTTTAAAATTACATCCTTTACAGAAGATACATAAGCAGGAATATTACTAATTACACGCCATAATGCAAATAATATGGGCATTTGGATTATAAGTTGTAAACATCCACCAGTAGGTGAAGTTCCATATTTCTCGTAAACTACTTTTGTTTCTTCATTCATACGAAGCATGGATTCTTGGTCTTTCTTATCCTTGTACTTTTTCTGAATTGCTTGAATCTCTGGATTCATGATACTTGATATTTTTGAAAATTTTTGTTGTTTAATTGTAAGAGGGAACATAAGTAATTTTACAATTAAAGTAAATAAAATAATTGCCAATCCAATATTATGAATACCAAACATACTTATAAATTCAAAAAGGGCATTCATTATAATACCCAACAACTTAGCTACGTCACCTATTAAAAAGGTGCTATTTTGAGTTAATACTATATGGAACACTCGATAATCCTCCTTGTTTTATGGAACAGGATCATATCCACCCTTTGCGAATGGATTACACCTTAATATTCTTATACATGTTAAAAACAGACCTTTAAAAGAACCGTGCTTTTCTATTGCCTCTATTGCATACTGAGAACAAGTAGGCACATAGATACAATGAGTTCTCACTTTTAAGGGTGAGAGATATTTCCTATATAATTTAATTATAAAAATTAAAACCTTCTTTATATATTCCTTCAAGGTTACACCATCTCTTTTAATATACCATGCATTTTTGCTAAATGCAGAAAGGCACTTTCTATTTCTCTAAAAGTTTTCCCTTTTGCATTTACCCTAGCAACAATAACAATATCCAATTTATTTTCTAACTTTTCATTATTTAAGCGATAGCTTTCTTTTATTAATCTGGTTATTCTGTGTCTTACTACGCTATTTCCTACTTTTTTACTAACAGAAATTCCAATTCTATTTTTTTCTAAACCATTTCCTAAAATATATATAACCAGATATTTATTTGCTAATGACTTTCCATTCTTGTAAACATTTTGAAATTCACTATTCTTCTTTAAGGTCTCCAGAGCATTATTCATTTACAAACCACCTTATTATAATAGAAGAAAAGGCCACATACATGCGGCCTACGCTGATAATTGTTTTCTTCCTTTTGCTCTTCT
>CAYYVJ010000172.1:0-2514 GCA_964475115.1 uncultured Lachnospiraceae bacterium | reverse complement strand
TATATGGATAAAGCAAAGGAATATTGATTTCGTTTGAATGCAAGTAATGGTCAAACAATCGCTGTTAGTGAAGGGTATAAGGCGTTATCTAGTTGTCTAAAATGAGATTGAATCTGTTAAGAAAAATACTGTTGATGCAAAAATCGAAGAGATAGAGTAGGTGTAAAAGCAAATAATTCGTTACTGGAATATTGAGTCTTTAATTATCATCAAAAATTTGATACTATGGAGCTAGAGAAACATGAATTAGCAATCTGTTAATTTGAAGGAGAGACATTATGAAATTAGTATTTTTAATTGGTAACTGTGCAGTGGGTAAAATGACGGTAGGACAAGAACTAATGAAAATAACTGATTTGAGATTATTCCATAATCATATGACGATTGAACCGATTATTGAGATATTTGGATATTATGATGGAAATGCCATAAGCAAAATTCGAGAAGTTATATTTGAAGAATTTTCTTCTACAGAGAACTATGGAATGATATTTACTTATATGTGGGCCTTTGATCAAAAATCTGATTGGGATTACGTTGATCATGTGTCAACGATGTTTCGTAGTAAGGGAGCAGAGATTTATTATGTTGAACTTGTATCTTCTCAGGAGATTAGGTTAGAGAGAAATACTACAGAGAATCGCTTGGAGAATAAGGCTTCAAAACGTGATATAAAAGCCTCGAATCAGCGTTTAATTGATGCGGACAGTAGATATCGATATGTCAGTTATGAAGGTGAAGTTACCTTTAAAAATTATACTAAAATTGATAACAGCAATCTTTCGGCAGAAAGCGTTGCGAAGATGATTAAAGAACAATTTAACTTATAATACTTGTAATATGTAAATAAAACAGGAGGGTATATGGTATATTTATCACAGTTTCGTTTTCCAGATATAGAGAAAGAATATAGCTTTACAATGAGTCAAAAAAGAACATGCTATGATACGTATTATCCTTTTCTTGTTTTATCAAAACATAGTTTGCGAATGTTAGATTTTGAAGCAGTTACCATATTATACGGCGGAAATGGATCGGGAAAAACGACCGCATTGAATATTATTGCAGAAAAACTTGGAATTGAACGTGATACTTTATATAATCGTTCAAACTTTTTCGAAGATTACACAGAAATGTGTAGTTGTGAAATAGAAAGAAAAATACCAGTAGTCAGTAGAATAATTACTAGTGATGATGTATTTGATTTTATGTTAAATTTACGAAGCATAAATGATGGAATACATAAAAAAAGAGAAGAGTTATTTGAAAATTATATGGATGAAAAATATTCACATTTTCAGATGAAGTCTTTAGATGATTACGAGAAGTTAAAAAAAGTAAATATGGCGCGAAGCAATACACAGTCAAAATATATTCGAAAGAATCTTATGGATAATGTACGTGAGCATTCCAATGGAGAAAGTGCCTTTATGTATTTTACGGATAAGATTAAAGAGAATGGGCTGTATTTATTAGATGAGCCCGAGAATAGTTTGTCACCAGAAAGGCAGCAAGAACTATTGAAATTCTTAGAGGATTCTACTCGTTTCTTTGGATGTCAATTTATAATCGCAACGCATTCTCCTTTTCTGCTTTCCATGAAGGGTGCAAAAATATATGATATGGATGAAGAAGTAGTTGACGTAAAACCTTGGAGCGAGTTGGCAAATGTGCGAGTATATTATGAGTTTTTCAAGAAACATGATAAAGAATTTTAATATATTATAGGAAATGATATTTTAAAAGTTTATGAAGGAAATTTTGTTACCATAGTTAGCAAAAACTATAGAAAAACCAAAAACATATTTCTTTTTTTATGAAAAGAGGTTATAATGGTAAAAACATACCAAAATTAGTTGATTGAAAATGATATAGGAAAAGTGATATGGTAAATTATATCACCAGAAAGAATGGAGGAGTAGTATGAATGGTCGTATGAATACTCAGCTTGGCCAAGTAGTAATTGATACAAATGTTATTGCCAAATATGCGGGAACTTTAGCTGTTGAATGCTTTGGTATAGTAGGAATGGCTTCTGTTAATATGAAAGATGGATTAGTTAAATTACTAAAAGGTGATAGTTTAACTCATGGAATTACTGTAGAAGTAGAAGATAATAAAATTAGTATCAGCTTTCATGTAATTGTAGTTTATGGAGTTAGTATATCCACTGTAGCAGACAACTTGATTCAAAATGTAAAATACAAAGTAGAAGAGTTTACAGGAATGGAAGTAGAAAAGATCAATATTCTAGTAGAAGGCGTTCGAGTGATCGATTAGTATAGATAAGAACCTAGCAATCAAGGAGGAACATATAGTGGTAATTACTACGATAGATGCCAAAATGCTTAAGAAAATGTTTTTGGCAGGTGCAAAAAGTTTAGAAGCAAAGAAGGAGTGGATAAATGAGTTAAATGTTTTCCCTGTACCAGATGGAGATACAGGTACCAATATGACATTAACTATTATGTCCGCTGCAAAGGAAGTAGGAAACATTGAAAATCCTACCATGGA
>CAYYVJ010000171.1:0-2573 GCA_964475115.1 uncultured Lachnospiraceae bacterium | reverse complement strand
CGGGGTAAATGCACGTATCCTTCCATTCTCCATAGAAATATCATCTAGCGGAACACTGGTTTTATACATTTTAAGTTTTTTATCATATAGTTTACTAGCCTTTATTCTAGCATGAAGTTCTTTTGCCTGTGCTTTATCCTTCCCATTCCCCAACATTTTTGTAGGACCTTCTAAGAATGATGGAAGCGGATTCACTTTAAATTCTTTTTCATCAAAAGAATATGTGAAATACGTCGGAACAATTTCTTCTCCATTCAACTCACCATACTCAATAGCTTTTTGGATTCCTTCTTCTACCTTTTTGTCAAACCCTTTAAATATATCAAATATTTCTTCTGTATTGACTCTTATCTCTTTCCCCGTCAAGTAAGATCTAACCTTTTCCCTAAATTCTTCCTTTAAAGTCGAGATCTTATCCCAGTAAGCATATTCATCTACTTGATTTAAATATTTTGAATCAAGTAAGGCAGACACCTCCCTTAAGAAATCATATACTTCTACAGGAAGTAGAATACTCTCTTTCAACCTAATTGTATTACAAACAAAATCAATTAATCGACTTAGTTCAAAGGTTTCTGACATTCCGGAACCAAATAATCCAGGAAGGCCATTCATAGCATCATTCCAACCTGGTTTTCCTCCCTCCATTTCAATACCCATCCCATAGAAATCTAAGGATGCAAATTTATTTAATGCTAAGGATATGAGTTTACCTATTAATGTAGTTGTTACAAAGCTGCCATCCGTATTCTTTAACCAATTCGTTCCCGTTTTCTTATACCCTTGTTGATTTAATATTTCTTCATCATGAATTAAGAACTTATATTGTCTTAGTTCACCCTTACTATTCATTACATTTCTTTCTTTACGAGCTAATACCCTTACTGGGCTATTATAAAAACGATAGGTCTTATCTTCAAACAAAAGATCTGTTTCTTTATCTGGATAAATTTTTAAAAAACTATCAATCAAATCCATATTGTAGTCCCAATGGTCACTCCAGTATCCTTCACCATAACCCGCTTCTATGTTTTGCTCGCAGTATAAAAGCAGTTTTTCCAAAAATAAATCTTCACCACATTCTACCTCAATATGAAAACGTGCAATACAATTGGATATTTGTCCCGGTGTAAAAGCCATTTTTGTAATATTAAAAATCTCTTCTTTTGATTCCTTAATATTTTTAACAATAAAGTCTTTCGCCACTTTCATATTCTCTTCTTTTATAGAAAATGTAGAAGGACGAATTTCAAGTGGATTAAATCCATCAATTTGAATTAGTTGAAAAAAGGTCTTAATGTTAAAATCATCAATAGCGGGATTAAAGAAAATATCATTTCTTCTATTTTGATTTACATCTCGAAAGTTTCCATTTCCCTGAGAATAGTATTCTCCTGCTATAGAGAAGAAGTTATAATCTCTTTCTGGGTCTCCATGCTTACGATTAAACAAATGAACGACTGCTTTGTTTTCATCTTTATTAAAAACAAATGGATATCCTCCACGTAAAAAGTTGTCTAGATAACATTGCTCCATATATCTGTCAAAAATCTCTTTAGAGGTATGAGTCTTAATATCCTTAGTTAAGTTATTTACTAATTCCTCTGCCTGATTTTCTTTATTTTGAAAATAGTTACTCTCACATAGAACTTTTACTCTCTCATTTATTTGCTCCGGTGTTTGAGCAAATCCTATTAATGTATTAAGTTCAAAAGAGGCGAAGGAATCTAGAACAAATTTTTGAGGTGTGAATCCGCAAGGCACTTTATTATAAAAGCTTTGTTTTTTATCCATTAGTTCTGACAAATTATCTTCTAAGAATCCAAATGGATGAAGCAATGAATTGTCATACGCAAAAACAAGATCTGTATCATAGATAACTGCTGAGACTTCCCCCTTAGATATAGATAAATAGAAGTATCCGCCTTCCACCTCAGAAACTTCTGCAGAATCATTGCTAGAGGATCTCATTGTATAAAAGGGAACATGATTTTCAAGGTTCTTTATTTCTGTCCAGCTTTTCAGGAGATTTGACATCTCTTTATAAGCGCTATTCTCTATCCCGAAAGGTATTATCTTTGGAAGACCATCTAAAAGTTCGATTTTCTTCTCATTATCCGTTAGATTTTCAATCATAACCTTTCTTACTAGTCCACCTATACTATCATTTGGTAAAACATAATATTTTATCCTTGTCTTAATTCCATATGTATGATTCATTTCTTCTACTTCAAAACTATTTTTACGAATATATAGTTTACGCTTTACATTTTTCTCTAGCACAGAAAATGGCTCAAAATACTGTTCATTGCACTTTATAAACGTACGAAATCCTTTTACTCCTGTATTCTCATACGCTGTATTTGCAGGATTAAATTCCATAATGGCATTATTTTTATGATGGATTCCAAAACTATTAATTCCCTGTCCTCTATTCGTGTAGTAAACCCAAATAGGAATCCCCTTAATTCCTGCCAAACCAGGCAAAAAACTTGAAAAAGCAGGTAACTTATCAAATTCTTCGATTACATAGGTATCATTTTGCAAATAGTAGTTTTCCATAAATACTCTCC
>CAYYVJ010000170.1:0-2584 GCA_964475115.1 uncultured Lachnospiraceae bacterium | reverse complement strand
ACTAATTGATCAATCAGCTGGGAAAATCATCGATACCGTTAAGAAGACAGGATCCCAGGTGAGTGGACCTGTACCTTTACCTACTAAGAAAGAAATTATTACAATTCTTAGAGCGGTACACAAGTACAAAGACTCTAGAGAGCAGTTCGAACAAAGAACTCATAAGAGACTAATCGATATCATCACACCTACACAAAAAACTGTAGATGCATTATCTAGATTAGAAATGCCAGCTGGTGTGTATATTGACATCAAAATGAAAACGAAATAGTTTTCAAAAAAAGTAGAAAATGAAAGCAGAGTAATCCAGAAGGGTTTAGATACTGTTCTAGGATGATTTTGATGAAAATCGAAATCCGCTGTAGATTAACAGGAGGTAAAAAATGAAGAAAGCGATTTTAGCTACAAAAGTTGGAATGACTCAAATCTTCAATGAAAATGGTGTATTAACACCAGTGACTGTATTGCAAGCAGGACCTTGTGTAGTAACACAGGTAAAAACTGTTGAAAATGACGGTTACAACGCTGTTCAAGTTGGTTTTGTTGATAAGAGAGAAAAACTTGTGAACAAACCACTAAAAGGACATTTTGACAAAGCAGGTGTTTCTTATAAGAGATACGTAAGAGAGCTTAAGCTTGAAAATGCTGCTGATTATGCGTTAGCAGACGAAATCAAAGCAGATATCTTTGCTGAAGGCGAAAAAGTTGATGCAAGTGCTATTTCAAAAGGAAAAGGATTCCAAGGTGTTATTAAAAGACACGGACATTCTAGAGGACCTATGGCTCATGGTTCTAAGTTCCACCGTCATGCTGGTTCTTCAGGAGCAGCTACTAGCCCAGGTAAAGTATTCAAAGGGAAAAAGATGGCTGGACAAATGGGAAGAAAGAGAATCACAATTCAAAATCTTGAAGTAGTAAAGATTGATGTAGAAAACAACTTAATCTTAGTAAAAGGTGCTGTACCAGGACCTAAGAAATCTTTAGTAACACTTAAAGAAACTGTAAAAGCGAACTAATGCTTTTATTAAGGAAGGAGGAACACACAGATGTCAAAAGTATCTGTTTATAATATTGAAGGCAAAGAAGTTGGAGAGTTAGAATTAAACGATGCTGTATTTGGTGTTGAAGTGAATGAGCATTTAGTTCACAGAGCAGTTGTAAGCCAACTTGCGAACAAACGTCAAGGTACACAAAGTGCAAAGACCCGCGCTGAAGTTAGAGGCGGTGGTAGAAAACCATGGAGACAAAAGGGAACTGGTCATGCAAGACAAGGTTCTACAAGATCACCTCAATGGACAGGCGGTGGTGTAGTATTCGCACCAAAGCCAAGAGATTATTCTTTCAAGTTAAACAAGAAAGAAAGAAGAATTGCAATTAAATCAGCATTAACATCTAGAGTAATTGAAAATAAATTTATTGTTCTTGATGAAATTAATTTTGATGAAATTAAAACAAAAAAATTACAAGCTGTATTAGATAACTTAAAGGTATCAAAAGCACTTGTTGTTTTAAATGAGAATAATGAAAATGTTGTATTATCTGCAAGAAATATCGCAGGTGTAAAAACATCATTGACAAATTCAATTAATGTATATGATATCTTGAAATATAATACAATGATCGTAACGAAAGCTGCAGTAGCAACTATCGAGGAGGTGTACGCGTAATGGCAAACGTTCAATTTTATGATGTAATCCTCAAACCAGTTATTACAGAAAAAAGTATGAATGCTATGGCTGAAAAGAAATATACTTTCTTAGTTCATCCAGACGCAAACAAAACAATGATTAAAGAAGCAGTTGAAAAAATGTTCGAAGGCACAAAAGTAGCAAATGTTAACACTATGAATTTAGATGGTAAGCTACGTAGAAGAGGCCAGACACAAGGTAGAAGAGCTAAAACAAAAAAAGCTATTGTACAATTAACAACTGACAGTAAAGACATTGAGATTTTTGAAGGCTTATAAGAATTTGTAAAAAAAATATGTTTTATAAATTATGAGAAAACGCTAGGATGCGTTGTAAAGAGTTGAAAGGAGTGAAAAAAATGGGGATTAAAAAATTTCGCCCATATACACCTTCCAGGAGAAATATGACTAGCTTGGATTTTGCTGATATCACTAAGAAAAGTCCAGAAAAATCTTTATTAGTATCACTAAATAAAAATGCAGGTCGTAACAATCAGGGTAAAATCACTGTGAGACACCGTGGTGGTGGATCAAGAAGAAAATATAGAATAATTGACTTTAAGAGAAGAAAAGATGGAATTCCAGCTACTGTAATTGGTATCGAATACGATCCAAACAGAACAGCTAACATCGCACTTATTTGCTATGCAGATGGTGAGAAAGCATACATTCTTGCTCCTAATGGTTTAAAAGATGGAATGAAAGTTATGAACGGTTCAACAGCTGAAGTTAAAGTAGGTAATTGTTTACCACTTGCTGACATCCCAGTTGGTACAGAAGTTCACAACATCGAATTACACTCTGGAAAAGGTGCTCAATTAGTTCGTTCAGCAGGTAACTCTGCACAGCTTATGGCTAAAGAAGGTAAACATGCAACACTTAGATTGCCATTAGCTG
>CAYYVJ010000169.1:0-2611 GCA_964475115.1 uncultured Lachnospiraceae bacterium | reverse complement strand
TTGGCTGTTCTGTTCTTTCTTTTAGGATTACGCAGAAAGAAAATGAATGAGCGGCAGCCAATGACGAAAAAGGGAATAATCGCAACTGTTATTTGTATGATAGTTACTATAATATGCTGGGTTATCCCAATGCTAATCGGATATAATTGGCCAACGATACTTATTTGGCAAACATATAGTATTCTTACAGCTTTAATTTCACTGGCATTATTAACAGCATGTATTACATGGTTTGTATACACTCGCCGGTATCATGGCATATTCCGAAAATAAGCGTTTTCTACGTTTGCCCTATGCCAATAAAAGTGAATGAGTCAACTGTTATATTATGTGCAATTGGTAGACAGATTTCAGATTGATGATCTGGGCAAGGTGGTAATTTCTAGAACAATAGAATAGTCTGTGTAAAAATTGCGCATACTGATTTGGGTGTGGAAGAGTAAATAAAAAAGCTTGAAGATAATTATATGTGTGATATAATTAAAGTAAATATCTGCAAAAAATTAGTTATTGCAGATATTTAGTTAAAAAAGGAAGGTGGAGTATGATATTATCATATAATGATTGTTTAACAAAATATAAAACAGACTATAGAATAAAAAAAGCAATTTCTGAGGGTGAGCTCTTTAAGATAGAAAAAGGTATTTATTCCAAACAAAAGCATGTAGCAGAATTAGCTATTATTGCAGTTAAGTATCCGAATGCTATTATTACTATGAATAGTGCATTTTATTACCATTCTCTTACCGACGTTATTCCAGATTTTTATTACCTATCTACAAATAAGGCAGGTGCTAAGATTAAGGATGAACGGGTAAAACAAATTTTTGAGTCCAAGAAATTTTTAAATTATGGAATGATAGAAAAAGAACGTCAAGGAGTAATGATTAAGATTTATGATAAAGAGCGTATGTTGATTGAATTGATTCGAAGCAAAAATAAATTACCTTATGATTACTATAAAGAAATTATAGGTCATTATAGAGAGATGACAAACGAACTGGATATTGAAAGAATCCAGGAATATGCAATGGTGTTTCCAAAGAGTGGTTTGATAACAGAAACTTTACAAGCGGAGGTGTTTTAGTGCCTAATATACTGGAGTGGATAGATGAGTTTAAAAAAGAAGGTTATTCAGAAGCAAATGCTGAAGCAAGACTATGTCAGGATATTGTGCTAAAAGCAATTGCGCAAAGTTCTTTAAGTCGTAATGTAACTATTAAAGGTGGCGTAGTAATGAGAAGTTTAACAGGAGATATCAGACGAGCCACACAAGATATAGATATTGATTTTATTAGGTATTCTCTGGATGATGACGGAATAAGGAGATTTATTTCAAAGTTAAATTGCCTGAATGATATCAGCATTGAGATGATTGGAAAAATAGAAGAGTTAAAACAACAAGATTATCATGGAAAGCGAGTTCATATAAAAATTGCAGATATTAATGGTAATTTGATTACTAGTAAAATTGATCTTGGTGTACATAAAAATTTACAAATAGAACAGGAAGAATATTGTTTTGATGTTTGTATACAAGAAGATGGTGCAAGCTTACTAATCAATTCAAAGGAACAAATGCTTACAGAAAAATTACGTTCTTTATTAAAATTTGGCCCATTTTCTACTAGATATAAAGACATTTTCGATATTTGTTATTTATCTGAAATAATAGATGTTGAGGTATTAAAACAATGCATGGAGACATATGTTTTTTTTGATTCAAGAATGAAAGAAAACAACATACAGGAAGTGTTAAAGCGTGTGAAACAAACTTTTTCAAACAACCGTTATAAAAGCCAATTATCAACATCAGATAAAAATTGGATGAATATGGATGTGAGTAAGGTTTTAAATACGATTATTAACTTCTTTGAGAAACAAGCTAAAGTAGGATTAAATAAAGAGAGTGGAATATAATATAAGATGGTAAAAACAAGGGAATGAAGGGAGACGATTATAATCCGCATTCGGTGATAAAAGATGAAGAAGTAATCGCAAGTGTATCCGTGAATATTACAGACATGGTGTGGAATGGAGTCTCAAGGCATTTTATCCAGCTTGGTACGGTAGATAGTTACTATAATGTGCTTGGTTTTCCCAATACTTATTGGATATAATTGGCCAACGATACTTATTTGGCAAACATATAGTATTCTTACAGCTTTAATTTCACTGGCATTATTAACAGCATGTATTACATGGTTTGTATACACTCGTCGCTATCATGGCATATATGTAGATTTGTAATGAAAATAATTGGAGGGGGGACTTTTATGAGAAATAGAAATAAGAGGATTATGCACATTGTTTTGCTTATCTGCTGTATAGTGTTTTTTACCGCCTGTGGGGGAAAAACAGAAAATGCGATAGCAGATGTGAATTTAGAACCAGAAGAAGAGGCAAGCATTACAATTGGCAAATTGTCACGCGAATATATTTATTATGAAGAGGTGACCACGCTGGATCCAGATTGTGCAGAATATATAGAAGAAATCTCCATCTATGATAAAGAAATTGATGATACTTTTGTAGTTCATGTTTCATTACCGCCGGATTATGATAGTGAGAAGGAATATCCTATGATTGTAATGACAGATGGGGTATGGCG
>CAYYVJ010000168.1:568-2717 GCA_964475115.1 uncultured Lachnospiraceae bacterium | reverse complement strand
AATTATATTATATAGTGTAGAAAAGTAGAGTAGTGAAACATGAATTATTTATAGGTAATTAGACAGATAAGAATTTGTAGGGAAGATTATTTATATTTGACGGAGAAGTTGAGGTAAGGTTATGTTAAAAAAGTTAAACAATATTTTAAATATTATAATGGGGTCAACTGTTGGTGTAACTATTGGACACAGTATATATCAATATATTAATTACAAAAAATATCCTGATTTATATGCAATGGGGTCCGCACCTTGGTATACAAGCATTTTATTATATGGCAGTGTTACCATAATTGTTTTATTGATTTCAATTATCATAAAAGCTATTATAAAACGAAAGCTCGCAAACAAGTACAATCTCTTGCAGCAAAGGTTATGAGCATAACACGAAGTTCACAATTCCTAATTTGAGGAGGTAATGTATATGGACAAGTTAATTGATTTAATCAGAAAAGAATATCCAAGTGACGCTCTAGAAATCCAAGAATGTATTGATTTATTGAGTCAATGTATTAGTGGATGTACTACAAATATCAAAAGAACAATTGATATTGCATTTGAAAATAAAGATTATTCAAAAATGAAGGAATTACCAGAATACCTTGAAACAATTGAGAAAATTCAAAAAGAATTGGACAATTATGTAGATGCATTACAAATTGATGAAGAGGTTGAAAAAGAGATTGAGCAAAAAATTGAAAAAGAGACTTTACGTGATGATAATGAAATGGATGCTAAGGAGTTACCTACATATTCGGAACTATCAGTTGATTCCAATATCCCATATAACCTTTATGATGACTATACATATAAACGTCCAGCAGCATTTGAATTATTAGGTCAGAAACATTATGCAAAAGACTGGAAAGATGTTTTTGTTCAAACCTGTGAAATTCTAGCTTCTAAGAATGATCATTTATTTTCTACATTTGTGGCGGATAAGGGGATGCAAGGCAGAAAGATGAAATATTTCTGCACTGACAAAAAAGAAATAAGATCTCCAAGAAAAATAGGAGAAACAGGAATCTATGTAATGACAAATATGAGTGCAAATCAAATTAGAAATGTTATTGAAAAAATGTTAAGGAAGTATGGCATTAAAACTGTTGAATACAAAATATATCTAAAGGCAGACTATACGGCACGTCATATATAATAGAAAACAGTTCTGGAATACTTATGCTGAAAGAAAAACAGAGGACGTATAAGGTGTAAACTACAATAAACGGAGGAAGGGTATGAGGTATACATTAAATGAGGAAGAATTAAAAATTACAGTGGATTTGCTATTGAACAAGTATGATATTTCTACAAATTTTCTTAATGATTTATATGGTAGGCGACAAAAATCTGATACTGAGACAATATTATTGGAACTTCAATATAATGAGCTTGATAAGAAGTACCTATGTAAATTGCTGTTAATTAATGAAGGAGCCAATTTGTTTGCTGGTAGTACAACAAATAAAAGAAAATTGAGGAAGAAAATACTTGATAAGATGCCTGATTCACTTGTAGAACAACTTTATGAAAAGTACCCTGACACATCAAAAAATATAAGTACAGCATCTTATATGCGAAGACCATTAGCAGATAAAAAGTGGCATTCAGGAAAAAGGTGGGCTACAGATTTTATTGAAGCAGCAGGTTTTCCTAAAATTCTTGCAGGGATAGCAACAGATCGGACGGAAACAAAATCTTCAGTGGAGTATTTTGAACCTAAAAGAAGAGTACCACCTCTAGTAGAATATCAAATAGAAATAAAAGAAAAATTACTTAATGTATTAAAAAATCAGGAAGATAAGACAAGATGTATGATATCTTTACCTACTGGTGGTGGCAAAACCAGAGTAGCGGTGGAAGCTTTTCTTGAGTGGATGCAATATAAATTTGATGAAGATAAATTTATGATATGGATAGCACAAAGCGAAGAGCTCTGTGAGCAATGTATAAGCTGTATTGAAGAATTATGGAAGGATACAGAATTTATATTGCCTTTAAAGGTTTATCGATATTTTTCAAAGTATAACTTTCCAGAAGACGAAGAATTAAGTGGCGGAGTAGTTATAGCTGGAATAAACAAGTTGTACTATAACATTAATGATGAAAGAATATCCCATATTTTAGAGAATGCGGGAGCGATGATTAT
>CAYYVJ010000168.1:0-558 GCA_964475115.1 uncultured Lachnospiraceae bacterium | reverse complement strand
AGCTCATAGAGCCACTACTTCTATGTATGATGAATTGCTTAAGAAAGCAAAGATTGTAACACATGAGAAACTGTTTCCAATTTGCGGTCTTTCAGCTACGCCTGGCAGAAATACGATTATTGACGACAGTGAAGTAAACAAGCTCGTTGATATGTTTCAGATGAATTTAATAACACCTGAATTTTCAGGAAAAAAACAATATCAAAAAAATCCAATTGCATATTTCAAAGAGTACCAATATCTTTCAAGGGTTAATCATATTGTTATTAATTCAGGACTGGAATACAAGATGACTGAGGATGAAATCAAGGAATTAAAGGAACGAAATGAATATGCTCAATCTTTTCTTAAGATACTCGCAAAAGATACGAAAAGAAACCTGTTTATAATAAAAAGACTTCTGAAAATCAAAAAAGGTCAACCTACATTAATATACGCATGTACTGTTGAGCATGCAGTCTTCTTGTCAGCTATTATGAATACATTAGGACGAAAGTCATCAAGTATAAGTTCTGATACAAATAAGACAGAGAGACGTATTATTATTAATGAATTTAA
>CAYYVJ010000167.1:2141-2765 GCA_964475115.1 uncultured Lachnospiraceae bacterium | reverse complement strand
GATATATAGGAAGCTCTATAACAATGCAGTTCAATCCGTCATCCAACGCTACTTCTCGATGATTGAATTCAATCCAAGGCATTAGCCCATCGTTAATCATTACATTAGCCGACCATCCAACATAATCAAAATTAGTGTCGTGACAGAGACCAAGGAAATCATACCAATCATTAATATCAGCGTATCCTCCAATATTAAAGTTTCGATTCATATGATATTCTGCAGCAATAACTTTAGCCAAAGTGGTTTCGAAGTATTTTCCACTATACTCGTCGTAGAAAAGGCGAATAGCATTATCATCTTCCTCCACATCAAGACTACATCTTGTGAGCAAGCATTCTGAGGAAATATAAACGTCTTTGACTTTCTCTTTTACAATAGAATCCACGATGCTGTTATGCGTTTCTTCTCCATACAGCTCCTTAAGTTTGTCCTTATACTGCTTATAAGAACTGCTAACCAATGCATATGCGCTAGTAAGAGCAGCCTGAGTTCTCTGATTAATTACATTAGAGCCAACGATGCAGGCAATTGTAGATAGCCCAGTCACTGCTGCAGGAATATAGCATTTCCAGCAAGATCTTACGGCTTCCATATTGGTATAGGCATGCGGATCTCCATCAT
>CAYYVJ010000167.1:0-2131 GCA_964475115.1 uncultured Lachnospiraceae bacterium | reverse complement strand
TATTTGATTGTTTTATTTCTTTTGTTTCCCAATTGTCTTTCTTTATAAGTTCTACCGCTCTAGGAGTAGCTTTTACGGCTAGCACGGTAGTGGCAACAACTCCAACTGTGGACATGATCGTGAGAATGGTCCCAGAATTGCGCTTCAAACAGGCTGCCGATTTGTACAGTAGTTTCTGCATTAGATTTTGATTCATTTTCTTTCTCCTTTCAAAAATATAAAAAGAAAGAGCCCACGATGGGGCTCCGCCTTTATTCTTTCTTTTTGATAAACTTCTTGCAGATGAATACAATTAGTACCGCGCAGACAATTACATCGCCAAAGACAATAATCATCGATGCCCCTCCCACAGCTAGGGAGATTACCGTGAATACCGTCAAAGAGATTAATGTCAGCAACAAAGTAATAAATAGAATCATTCATTATCAACTCCTTTCATTATAGCCTCTGTATTTTTTGCGTGCCAAAAAGATAGAGCCCTTGTTAGGGGCTCGTTCTTTAGAAGTCAATTTCCACTTTTTTATTACGGGAAAATGTTTTTTGAATACGATCTTTTATTTCATCCTTATGGTCAATCACATAAAAGACTCCAAACTCAATTCCGATAATAGCAGTGCTAAGAACAATAGTTCCTAACCAATGCTCTTTATAGAACTGATTGCAAACCTTAATGGTAGCGCCATAGTCTTTGAAATACTTTTTCATTTTACTCATATTATTAACCTCCATAAAATAAAGTTTTAATGCCTTCTCATTATAGGAATTGTAAAATATGCGCAAAAAAAAACGAAGAGGCCATGAAATTCATGACCCCATCATTTTGACCCTTACTTTTTGAACCGGAACAAACTTCCAAGTGCCCGACCCGGAGTCGTTGTGAAGCTGTAGTCCTTCTCAAAGTTACAAATGCGGCGGGCAAATCTATCCTTACAGATATAATCGATTATCGGAATGATAATGATCGTTCCACCAATCTCGATGCAGCGAAGGATGACATTCATCTTAGAATCTTTCTTCTTAAGTTCCTTTTCATCCATAGCTGACTCGAGTTCAAGTCCTCTCATCGCCATTTCGTATGCTTTCTTTCCATCTTCGGATTCAAAGCCCAGTTCACTTGCAGTCTTGAGTAAGTTCTTATTAGCCTCCTCAAGCAACTTCTTGTTTCCACTCATATTATTTCTCCTTTCAACTATAATAGGGTTCCATAATATACGATGTTATTTCTGCGGGATATAATTTTTGTGTACAACAGTAAGGGTCACTTCATTTTTTTCTTCTACTCTGGAAAGGCTTTCGTGCAGCTCCAAGAATAGAAAAGGTCCGTCTTCATCAGATCTATCGACAACCAGTTCACCAACCGACTTAAACTTTTTGCCATAAGCGATGAAGAATAGGATTCCAAATAGTACGCCAAAAGCAAAACCTCCAATAAAATACCACATAACTTTACTCCTTTCTAAAATGTTTTACCAAATTTCCCACCCGGGATTTTTTCTAATATGAAAATATCATTTATTGTGGTAACCTGTGTATGGAACTTTCTAATCTAGATTAAAAATATAAAAAGAAAGAGCCCTTGTTAGAGCTCTTGCTTTCATTAGAAGCATACCGATATAACAATCAGTATGGACACTATCCCAATTGCGGATGAGATTATTATGTCTGTAATCTTCGATGAATTTTTAATGATTTTTTCATTACGAATCCTCTCGAAATCATACTCACAAGTATCCTCGATCCAGTCTTGTACATAGTTTCCTTTAAATTTGTTCAATAGTACCAACTCCTTTCATTATAGGAGAAGCAATTTATGCGTAAAAAGAAAGAGCCCTTGCTAGAGCTCTCGCTTTTAATTAATATATAATGTCGTCTGTAGCTAAGAACATTGGAATACCAGCGATTAAAGAGAATACAAAGAACGTAGCATCACCATCAATAAGTGTACTTAGCCAACCGAGGAACATAAGTCCGGCGGCCAGTATTTTATTTTTATATGTAACTCTTAAATTCTTCATAATTCTTTTCTTTACTGTTTCTTTTTTCATAGCAATTCCTCCTATATATCTTTCTCATTATATGAAGTGTAAAATATGCGCACTTAGTCTCGCATTTTACTAAGAAGCCAAAAGAA
>CAYYVJ010000166.1:0-2771 GCA_964475115.1 uncultured Lachnospiraceae bacterium | reverse complement strand
TCAAGGTTATCAAGCGGAATGCCTATGGCTTTAGGAACTTTGAAAACTTTAAAAACCGCATTGATAAGTGTACTCTTCCCAACTCCAGTTTTTCCTGCCACTATAATATTAAGCGTATTTAGATTCTTTATTTTATCTGCTATTGCATTAATTGCTTCTTGGGCAATTTTTTCAGCATCAATTCCCGCCATTATTCTTTCTCCTTTACTTCTTCACTAAACGGCACTATTTCAGGCTCCATCCCATCAAAGTCAATTTCATCATTCTTCAACGATTTTTTATATACCTTATTTCCATACTTTTGGATGAGCGGTGGAATAAAAATTAATCCTGCTACTATTAATACACTACCAGCAACAAGCCATGCCACTTTGCTACATCTATTCTTTTTATCCTTCATACTTTACCTCCCATAATAGTCCTTGTAATTTTTGCGAATTTCCTATAATAGAATGTTCTTTAATGCCTTGCTCATCAGTTCTTGGCGTCTCTCCATAAACTCTTCAAAATTTGAAAGTTCATAAGAAATACCACCCGGAAGATACTTAGCATTTTCACTATTTTCAGTAATCTTCAACCAATCAACGAGAGGTGTGGCATTCTTAGATTCATTCTCTCTGCCTTCGAGCAACTGTAGGTTTGCTAGTGTATTCCTTCTTCTTCGCCAATCTTCTTTAGTATCATCATCAATCACTGTTCCGTCTGGCAATATCAAACCATCAATTTTGCTTTCTTCAAATCCCGTATACGGATGCATATGGTCTTGGTGGAATCCCTTCTGACTATATTTCAAATTAGGATACAGCAGAGATAAAAGCATAAATGTATAGGCTCCAATCTCATATGTATCAAACATTGAATCAATCTCATCAGCTGTATACCGAAGAGATCTGTCACCTGTAAATCTAACTGCATTAAGGTTAGCCATACTGAATGAATTAGCAGGAGCTACTTTCAATGCTTCTCGAATGCTTGTTAGTGCAGAATTTGATGCGGTACCAAAAATCTGTCTAACCTGTGCAATTACAATATATTTTCTTAATTCCGCTTTGCTGCTTGAATCAAAATTACCACCCTTGTATCTGTAGTAAACAATAGGAGAAACAGCCACATAAGAAATCATGTTTTCTGAATTAAATCCAAATTCATTTAACAAATCAACTGTATCCTTGATGGCTTTTCGGATTGCATCCCAGTTTTCTTTTATTTTTAATACACTGTCTTTTTTAAATGTTTCAACTTTTAACGCTACAGGCATATCTAAAAGATACAAACAAGTTCGCATAATAAAGTCATTAGAAAACTTGAATCCTTCGCCCTTCTTATTTATCTCTGAAAGCAACTTATCAATTTCATCTCTTGCCTTATCCCAATGAGAAACAATAGTCGAGAACAACAAGTCACTCTTTGATAGAACGGTCCCACCAGAATTAACTCTAACGAAAATATCTAATACGCTGTCAATCGAATCTTTTTCTACTTCAAAGTAGTTGATAATTTCATCAGTAACAAGTCTTGTATGTAAAAGAGAAATGTTCTTTGTTGCAACTTTATCGGTTGCCCAGCCATTTGGAATGATGACTTCTGTTAATAAATCTTCAGCTGAATACTTAAGAATATCTTTTACTAAATACCATATCTTATCGTCCTTATTCTTTGCAGCCTCTTCTGCTGTTAAAAATCTGAACTCGTAAGAAATGTCCTCATCATCAGTTTTTTCACTGTGCAAATCAAAGTACAGTTCTTTCTTCGGAAATGCATCATCATTCTTCCATCTTTTGTTTGGAAGTTTTCTACTCATACTTCCTTGCAAAGCTATGTATAGAGAAGTCAATCTCTGCTGGCCATCCAAAACAGCCCAGATTGTTTCGTCTCCACTACCAACTGGGAACGGCTGTGGTGCAGCCGGATTCTTATACATATCTCGGTCATGGTAATCTTTTATAAATTCATACATTGAATACTCTTTTTGGTTCACAATAGTTTTCTTAACTTTCCAAAAAAGAAAAGTTCCAATAGGATATCCAAGCATGATAGAATCCATTAATCTTGTGATCTGTGAATCTCCCCACACATATTTTCTTTGAATAGCAGGAAGGTAGACTCTTCTACTATTTACATCATCAATTATTGCTCTAATACTTTTCTTTTCGTATGCCATGATTTCCCTCACTCATTACTTATTTTTATCTGCTCTCCATCTGGGAAAATAAATGACTGTTCAAAGGTAACACCCATGACATCAGCTATCAGCATTAACTCTTCAAGAGTCACAGTATCTCGTTTCAGTTTCTTACCAAAGTTCTGTGGAGTCTGACCTATCCGTCTGGCAAGTTCTGAAACGCTTATATTCTTTTTATTACATAATTCTTTAATCATATTGGATGTTTTCATATTAATCCTCCATGTCTAAAATGCACCTCAACTTGTTATATTATAAACCATTTGGTTGATATTTTCAATCCTGTCACAATTCTACTCTGTAAATTTTCTATGAACGGCAAAAACACCCTGCATTGCTGCAAGGTGTCCGTATTGTAGTTCTTGTTCAATTATCTCTTAAGTTCAATGCTCATGCCGGATTTGAATTCAAAGATAAGCTTGTTATCAAAAACTGTAATCTTCTCAATTAGCCTTATTACCATCTGTTAATCGTATTCAGTCACTCGGCTTGACTGTGTCTGAAGAAAGTGTCGCATCTCTTCGATTCGCTTTTTTGAATCGGTTACACTAAACTAGACAGAATTTATAAAGTGTTCTACACTAAAGAA
>CAYYVJ010000165.1:0-2810 GCA_964475115.1 uncultured Lachnospiraceae bacterium | reverse complement strand
ATAATATTAATATAGTTGGAACAGCAAGATCAGGAAAAGATGCAATTGAAAAGATATATGAGACTCATCCTGAAATTATTTTCATGGATATAAATATGCCAGGAATCAATGGTATTGAATCTATGAAACAAATTCGCATAAAGCTTCCGGAGGTTAAATTCATTGTAATCTCAGCATTTGATTACTTTGATTATGCAGTTGAATCAGTTGCTTTAGGCGTAGAAGAGTATTTACTTAAACCTGTTAAAGAAAGCAAATTAGTAGAAACAGTTGCTAAAATAATAAATGATATAGAAGAAGAAAAAGAGAATATTCGTTTGGCATTGGAGCAAAAAGAAAGATTTGAAATGGTGTCTCCTATTTTAGAAAATGGTTTTATTAATTCTCTATGTATGTTTGATGGAAATGAGGACGAGTTACAAAGTTATTGCAATCTATTTGAATATAATGTGACAAGTGGATATGTAATGGCAATTGAATTTGGCCAAAAATCTGAGGGTGAATTTAAGAATAAAATCGGAGCTGGTGTTCAGGGACAGAAGATGTACAAAGAATATAGATCTATTCTAAAAGCTACCTGCCAATGCATTGTGGGCCCGGTTATGTTGAATCGCATTATTGTGTATGTGATTGAAGAACAAAAGCTAGATACATATATTGAAAAATCAGAAGCAATTCGTGTAGCGCAGAAGATTTTTAAAAGGATAAGTAGGCTGTACCCAGATGCATATATTGGAATTGGACAATTTAATACAAAACTTAGTGGAGCCAAGAAGTCTTATCATGAAGCACTTCAATGTCTTCAATTGTTATCTTTAGAAGAAGAAAATAGTCAAATTCTACATGTAGATGATGTTTTGGAAAAATTGCAAAATATTGAGTTAGACTATGAAAACATGCTTGAAAAAGAAGTGTATACAAGTGTTACAAGTGGAGATGTCGCAAAATCTATTCATGGATTTGAGTCTATATTCTCGAGAATGCTCCAAGATACAAGGCTTGATTTTAAAGCAATAAAAAACAGAAGTATAAGCTTAATTGTTGGTTTTGCCAAGCGCTGGGAAAGTGTGATTGGTAATTATGGTGATATTCTAATCGAAATATTAGAAGCTCAAAATTCAAATGAAATATATCGTATTTGCAATCAATTTATCGTAGAATCTGTGGGGCAGATTACCTCTGTGAGACAGAAAAAGATATTGGGTACAATTGAGAAGGCAGATAACTACATGGAATCTCATTATGATGAAGATATATCCCTTGAAGATATAGCTAAGGAAGTGAACTTAAGTTCCTATTATTTTAGTAGATTTTATAAAGGAGAAACAGGAATCAATTTTAGCGATAAATTAACAAATATTCGCATTGATAAAGCAAAGGAGTATCTGCTAGAATCTGGATTGTCTATTAAAGAGATTTCATTTAAAGTGGGATATACAGATTCAAATTATTTTTCTAAATTATTTAAAAAGATTACAGGTTATACAGCTAGTGAGTTTAAAAAAATGAGCGGATCTTAAGAGGAGGAATAAGATGGGGGAAAGAAATAAGAAAAAGTTCTTGTATCGATTCTTGCAAATCTCAATTTTAGTTGTTATGTTGATAGGCTGTAATAAAGGCGAGGAAAGTTCAGGAGGAGACCCAGAGGAAAATAAGATGTTGGTAGGATTTTCTTTGGCGACCTTAAAGGAGGATAGGTGGCTTAGAGACAGGGATATTTTTATGGCAAAGGCGAAACAAGAGGGAATAGAAGTAATTGTAAAGAATGCAAACAATGACTCATCCATACAATTAGAGCAAGTTCAGGAAATGATTAATCAGGGAATCCAGATACTTGTTATTGCGGCAAATGATAGTGAAGCGGTGAAAGAATGTGTTGATCTAGCTAAAAATGAGAACATACCAGTTATCTCTTATGATCGCCTCTCTAGAAATAGTAATGTAGATGCCTATATCTCTTTTGATAATGTAAAAGTAGGAGAGCTACAAGGGAATTATCTTGCAGAGCATGTGCCTGAGGGAGGTTATATTATTCTAAATGGTTCAAAAGACGATTATAATTCAGAAATGTTTCATGAAGGATTTATGAATGTGCTTCAAAAGCTAATTAATAATGGGCAGATTCGTATTCTAGATGAAATATGGGTGGATAATTGGAGAAAAGAGACTTCTTTTGAGTTTGTATCAAAATCTTTGAAAAAGAATGGAAGTAGCGTCAAAGCAATATTAGGTGGAAATGACTCTTTAGCACTAGGTGCCATTGATGCATTATCAGAATCACAAATGACTGGTGAGGTAGTAGTTGTAGGTCATGATGCTGATTTAATTGCATGTCAGAGAATTGTAAAAGGTACCCAGAGTTTAACTATTTACAAGCCAATAACTAGGCTTGTGGATAAAACAGTCGAGGTATGTAAACAAATTTTAAATGGTGAGGGAATTTATTATACAGAAACTATAAATGACGGGACCTATAATGTACCTTATATTAAGATAGATGTAGTACCAGTTACAAAAGAAAATATTGATGATACCGTTATTAAAGATGGTTTTCACTTAAAAGAAGATGTATATCAAATAACAGAATAAATGGAAAGGCTATTACTAAATCAGATTGGCTAGGTAATAGCTTTTTTTTGTCGCAAGAAATTCTAGTTTTAGTTATGGGAAATCAGAATGACAAAATAGTCATAAAGTACAGCAATCCAGTTTATTGTTACTTTTAACTAAAAAAGCTATTATAAGTTCATCACATAAGCACAGGAACATCACATCTTGTGTGATGGAAACTATTAATAGCATTCAAAGAG
>CAYYVJ010000164.1:0-2830 GCA_964475115.1 uncultured Lachnospiraceae bacterium | reverse complement strand
CTTCTGAATCAGAAGTCCCAACAGGTGCAAATCCAGATTATGAAGAAGTTTGGGAGCATTCTGCTTTTGAACAAAATACAGAACCTGCCCAATAAAAAAACATAAGGTAATAAAAAGCATAATACACTTATAATAATAGAAATCTTGAGGGTATTATGTTTAGAACAAAAACAAGGCATCGAAGAAATATTGTTATATTCTTTACGCTTGCTCTTGCTTGCGGAGTTATTTTAACTGCTAGACTGGTGTATTTGATGGTTAATAGAGCGGAGTATTATACTGAGAAAGCGCAAGAGCTTCATGAAAGAGAACGATCTATTAAAGCTGCAAGAGGAAAAATATATGATGCTACAGGAAATTTAATTGCCACAAATAAAACAGTATGTACAATTTCCGTTATTTATAACCAAGTGAAAGATAAAGAACTTGTGATTTCTGTTTTGGTGAAAGAACTTGGAATAGACGAAGAAATAATACGGAAAAAAGTAGAAAAATTTAGTTCAAGAGAAAAGATAAAATCAAATGTAGATAAAGAAATCGGTGATAGAATTCGAGCTTATGATTTAGCTGGGGTGAAAGTGGATGAAGATTTTAAACGCTATTACCCATATGGAACGTTGGCTTCTAAGGTACTTGGTTTTACTGGTAGTGATAATCAAGGGATTATTGGGCTTGAAGTTAAGTACGAGGAGTACTTAAAGGGAATAGATGGTCAAATCTTGACGATGACCGATGCAAGAGGAATCGAACTTGAAAACACAGCAGAAGAAAGAATCGATCCTATATCGGGAAATAGTTTACATCTAAGCTTGGATATAAATATTCAAGAATACGCCCAGCAAGCGGCTATGAAAGTACTGGAAAAGAAAGAAGCTAAAAGTGTATCAATTATAGCAATGAATCCACAAAATGGCGAAATTAAAGCGATGGTAAATTTACCGGAATTTGATTTAAACGATCCATTTACTTTGAATGAACAATTAACAGAAGCGGTAGATGAGAAGAAAAGGCAAGATTTATTGAACCAAATGTGGAGAAATGGTGCCATAAATGACACTTATGAACCGGGCTCTACTTTTAAGATTATTACTATGGCTGGGGGTATTGAAGAAAAAGTAGTATCTTTAGCGGATGATTTTTTCTGCCCAGGATATAAAGTAGTTGAAGATAGAAGAATCCGTTGCCATAAGGTAATCGGTCATGGGTCAGAGACTTTTTTACAGGGAGCAATGAATTCGTGTAATCCAGTATTTGTAGAGATTGGTATTAGGTTAGGTATCGATAATACATATAAATATTTTAATCAGCTTGGATTACTTGAGAAAACTGGAATTGATTTACCAGGAGAAGCCAATACTATTATGCATAAAAAAGAGAATATGGGTCAAGTAGAGCTGGCGACTGTATCATTTGGTCAATCCTTTCAAATCACTCCGATTCAGATGATTACGACTGTAAGTGGCATTATAAATGGCGGAACAAAAGTAACACCCCATTTTGGAGTAGAAGTAAAGAATTCAGAAGGAATAACAGTAGAAACATTTAAATATAAGACGAAAGAAAACGTTATCTCATCAGAAACTTCAGATATGGTAAAATATATACTAGAAAAAGTTGTATCTGAAGGAACTGGTAAACGATGCTATATTGAAGGTTATGAGATTGGTGGCAAGACAGCTACTTCAGAGAAGCTTCCACGAAGAAATGGGAAATATATCTCATCTTTTATTGGATTTGCACCTGCTGATGATCCCCAAATTGCAATTATCGTTATTATTGATGAACCAGTAGGGATCTATTATGGTGGTACTGTTGCAGCACCAGTTGCGAAAGAAATATTTGAGAACATTTTACCTTATCTTGGATTAGCACAGAACTTTACTGAGGAAGAATAAGAGATATATGGAGAAGATGATATTGATTAATCTTAAGAAAAGAATTATACTATACTTCGATATGAAATAAACTTACGATATGAAATATGCTATGATATTAAAAACAAATGTTAAGAATGTAGATGGGAGTTTAAGATGAAGTCAGATGTTTTATTACCAATTATTATATCCTTTGCAATTAGTGTTTCTTTATGCCCAATAATAATTCCATTTCTAAAACGATTAAAGTTTGGTCAGCCTATAAGGGAAGAAGGACCGAAGGATCATTTAAAGAAGTCTGGAACTCCAGTTATGGGTGGATTGATTTTTTTAATTAGTGTGAGTATTACTTCACTTTTATATTTAAATGAATATCCTAAAATTGTCCCAATTTTATTTGTGACTTTAGGATTTGGTTTTATTGGGTTTTTAGATGATTTCATAAAAGTTGTTATGAAGAATCCGAAAGGGCTCCTACCATCTCAAAAAATGTTAGGTCAAGTTTTAGTTACTGCTATTTTTGCATATTATATGATAAATTTTTCTGGAGTTGGTATTACTGCACTTATTCCATTTTCGGATGGAAAGTACTGGGATATGGGCATTTTGTTTATTCCAATCTTTTTCTTTATTTCTCTAGGAACTGTAAATGGTGCTAACTTTACAGATGGATTAGATGGATTGGCAGCTAGTGTCACTATGCTATTAGGTGTTTTCTTTACAATGGTTGCGATTATGTCAAATATCGGAATTACACCGGTGACAGGCGCAATTGTAGGTAGTTTAATGGGCTTTTTACTATTTAACGTTTATCCTGCAAAAGTATTTATGGGAGATACAGGTTCACTATCACTAGGGGCAACTTTAGCTGCAGTAGCAATACTTACGGAACATGAACTTTCTCTTGCTGTTATAGGTGGTGTATTTGTAATAGAGGCATTATCTAGTATAATACA
>CAYYVJ010000163.1:0-2843 GCA_964475115.1 uncultured Lachnospiraceae bacterium | reverse complement strand
CTTGGGACACTGCAAGTACCATTCCCTTATAGGGCTAGAGCAAACCACCCGTTTTACGGGTGGTCATGATTTTTTTTGTTTTTCATCAGTGAAAAAAACATTAGTGCTCATCTGAACAGATAAGCACTGATATTTTTGTGAATTTACTATAGTTATATTATTTCGCAACAACCGTATCGGTAAGTATTTCCCGCGAATCTCCGTTTCCGTCTTTGCCTGCCCAAAGTGTTACATAAGCCCTATATGAGTATCCTTCTATTCCCGAATAATCTACGCCGGAACCATAAAAAGTTTTATCATTGGCTAACATGTTGGAATAATTCACATGGCTATAGGTTTTTATAGTCTTCCATGTTGAAGAGCTATCTGCCCTTTGTTGTAGACGAATGCTTAATGCACCAATCTCATCCATTTTCCCAGTAGCTTGTACTTCAAACCATATTGAAACATCTCCATCTCCTTCAGAATAAACATAGGCATAATACCGATCCAAATATTCGCTTGCCTGAATGCTGAAATCTGCGGCAAAAGCAACCGAAACGGTGCAAAGAATTAGTGTTAAAACTATAGAAATTGTTCTTTGTGTTTTTCTTTTCATTGTTACCTCCCATAAATTGAATTAATCATTTTTTTAGCTTCTTCAACTGAAAAATTTCCGGTGATGGAACATTCGTAATTGCCTGTCATCCATACCACTTTTGTTCTCTCCAAATTTGTCATAACATAGTGTTCGATACCATCAACGGTATGCATTAGAACATCCTCACCATCCTTTTCATATGTACTGGCGGATGGGTGTTCTAATAAAATAATTGCAACAATAATCTCTTCATTTTCGTTATTAGTATAAATTGAATAAATGGTGGTACGCAGAGGATTTTCTGAAATATCTACACTTTCAAATGAGTATCCTTCAGGAAACCATGTAGGAACAATTTGAATGCTCAAGTCGTATTTATCAAAGACTTCTTGCAAATCTTCATGTACTTGATTATAGATAGTAACATTTGAAAAACTAAAAGTATCCTTTGTCCACTTTGCTACAGCTCCCCACAAATCAAAACCTAATGCATTTGCAGTTACAGTTCCAACGAATAACATTAGAGTTATGATTGCTACTATGCAAGCAGTTCTAAATTGCAGTCGGCTTTTTCGTGATGGTGGGGAATTATACAAAGGTATTTGTTTGATGCCTGTTTCATCTTTAATATCTTCTTCATCATCATAAAGAGATTTATCATTTTCAAGATAAGGTAAATAATTTTCACTAAATGATGTCCATGCAGTGTGAATGTCAGTAAATTTTCCTGTTGGTTGTTCTTTTTCTCGCTTTGCAATCACCTCCATAATATATAAAATAGTATCCATGTCAGAATCCTTATCATTTTGTAATTGAGAGTCTGCACGGAGAATTTCTTCCAGAACTTCTGTGCTCATGTTGTCATATATTGAGTACTTTTGATGATTATTTTCGTTAGATTCAGACATCAACAAAACTCCTTTCTTTAGATATATGTACCCGTATAAGGTTTTGGGGACATTTGAAATCATTTATTTTTTTCAAGATGACTTTTCAATTTCTTCTTTGCGCGTTGCACACGTTTTCTACATGCTTCTACGGATATACCAAGTTTTTGTGCTGCCTCTAACATTGTATATTTGTCTAAAGCAATCATTTTAAGTAATTTATATTCTGAACTATCGGCTATGTCAGAATAAATAAGGTCAATGTCTGATGTATCTGAATCCTTTACATAAATGCTTTCATCAAAGCCAAAGGAAGATATTACCATGTTAGTGAGGCTTGCCCTGCTACGAATCATATTCTTAATAACATATTTTAGAGTATTAAATAGCCATCCATTTGGATTTTCACTAGATTTAATATCGTCAACTTTAGCACAAGCAATTCTGAATGTATCTTGAACCGCTTCTTCAGCCAGTGAATCGTTACTCAATGCATTTAGAGCATAAGTAGATAAGGGATAATACATTTCTTTATATAATTGTTCGATAAACCTTTGTTGATTATCATCAAGCCCCATTTTTACACCACTCCCCCCGGTTGATGTTTTTTGTTATCTATTTTTAGTATCAGTATCTGAAAATTCAGCAACACAGACTCTAATCACTTTTTCCATGGAAATTATAAAAGATTCGGGTTTATTATTCAAGAGAACTTCTATATTTCTTATGTGATTTCTCGTATTATTCTCATATAAAATAAAGTCAACACTTACTTCTAATGCATCGGATAGATCTCTTAAAGTCTTAATACTCATAGACTTTTTTCCACGTTCTAAGTTGGCATAAAACGAGGTGCTTATACCTACTCTTTCTGCCAGTTGCTCTTGAGTAAGATTTTGCTTTAAACGATATTTTCTTATATTATTGCCAATAAGAAGTGCTAATTCTTCTTTGCTTATTTTAAACACATCCCTTCTAACTCCCAATAGAATAATTATATATTCCATTAGGGAATATAAGAATAATCCAGTGGGATGTATTTATATTTCCAATAGAAATAATATTTTACAATTCAATATTTTGTCCCAATTTTTACTTCTCTCAACATAATTATATTAGATACAAGCTATATTATTTGTTGTATGAAAATGAAATACATATTAAAGTAGCGGATTTAATTAGATTAAAGGGATGATTTCCATGAAAGATGGGTTTATTCGATGTGATTATATATTGTTTTCAAGCTTTAAATTTATAAAAAAGGTAGTGGTTCCCAATACCCGGTTGACATTTGTTCAATCGGGTATTTTTGTGCCTTTTTTTATTTTTTTTCAAAAAGTTTCTCAAAAGTTTGGCAGTTTTGCAATTCTCACCGT
>CAYYVJ010000162.1:0-2858 GCA_964475115.1 uncultured Lachnospiraceae bacterium | reverse complement strand
CAAAAGGTATATAATAATATTGAAAATTTTGCTAAAAGTGTTATAATCTTATTAACAGCAATAGCTGTAGAAAATCTCGGGAGGAAAAACAAACATGAAAAAAATTTTAGTTACATTCCTAGGCTTGTTAATGTCTTTTATGCTTTTGACAGCTTGCGGCAGCAGTACCAATGAAATTGCTCTTATTACAGATAAGGGTAACATTGATGACAAATCCTTTAACCAAGGTTCTTGGGAGGGCGTAGTAGAGTTTGCAGAAGCAAATAAGGTTTCTCATCAATATATTAAACCAGAAGAGGCAAATGATGCAGGTTATCTTGCAGCTATTGACCTTGCAGTTACAGGTGGAGCGAAAGTTATCGTAACACCAGGATATTTATTTGAGGTGCCAATTTATGAAGCACAAGAAAAATATCCAGATGTAAAATTTATTCTTCTAGACGGTACTCCTCACAATGCGGATTATTCAGATTTTAAAACGAATAAAAATGTAGCAAGTGTAATGTACTCTGAAGAAGAATCAGGCTATCTTGCTGGTTATGCAGCAGTAAAAGATGGAATGACAAACCTTGGTTTCATGGGTGGTATGGCAGTTCCTGCTGTTCAGGCATTCGGTTACGGATTCCTTCAAGGAGCTGAAGCAGCAGCAGCTGAATTAGGACTAGCTGATGGTTCTTTAAAAGCAATTTACCATTATACAGGAGACTTTGCTGAAACAGATACAAATAAAGCTATGGCTAAGACAATGTACCAAGAAGGTATAGAAGTTATTTTTGCTTGTGGTGGTTCTGTAGGTAAGAGTGTTATGGCAGCAGCTGCAGAAGCAGATGCTAAAGTTATCGGTGTTGACGTTGATCAAAGATATGACAGTGAAACTGTTATAACTTCTGCAACAAAAGGTTTAGGAGCTTCTGTTGTAGCAGTTCTTGAAGCTATCTACAAAACTGATAGTTGGGATTCCTTTGGTGGAGCAACAACATACTTCAATGCAGCTAATGATGGTGTTGGTATTCCAACAGAAGTAATTGGAGATGCAAAAGCAAACGCATTTGATCGTTTTGCAAGCTTTTCAAAAGCTGAATATGATGCAGTATACTCAACTCTTAAGAGTGGTAGTGTAGTTCCTGTAAGAACAATTTCTGTAGCAGATCCAAACGGATATGCAACTGCAGAAGAATTAGTTTCAAACCTTAACCTTGTTAAGATTGCTATTGAAACAAGATAATAGAATTACTATTTAATTACAAAGTATAAGCTTCAATACAAATAAGGGGAGGAATTTACCTCCCCTATTTTACAGAAAATGAGATAAATTTGGGGGTCAGCATGGAAAATTATATTATTGAAATGCTTCATATCACAAAAGAATTTCCTGGGATCATTGCCAATGATGATATTACTCTTCAATTAAAAAAAGGTGAAATACACGCCTTACTTGGAGAAAATGGTGCAGGAAAATCAACTCTTATGAGTGTACTTTTTGGTCTGTATCAGGCAGAAAAAGGCGAAATAAGAAAAAATGGTGAAGTTGTAAAAATAAATAATCCAAATGATGCTAATAGCCTTGGCATAGGAATGGTGCATCAACATTTTAAACTTGTTGAGATTTTTACAGTTCTTGAAAATATTATTCTTGGGATAGAGCCAAATAAACTGGGATTCCTAAAAAGGAATGAAGCAAGAGAAAAAGTTGTAGAATTAAGTAAACAATATGGGCTTTATGTAGACCCAGATGCTATTATAGAAAAGATATCTGTTGGAATGCAGCAAAGAGTTGAAATTTTAAAGATGTTATATCGTGAAAATGAGATACTAATTTTTGATGAACCGACTGCAGTTTTAACCCCACAAGAAATTGATGAATTGATGGAAATTATGCGTAACTTTACCAAGGAGGGTAAATCGATCCTCTTTATTACTCATAAGTTAAATGAAATAATGGCTGTTGCTGATCGATGCAGTGTATTAAGAAAAGGAAAATATATTGGTACTGTTGATATAAAAGGTACGACAAAAGAAGAACTATCACGAATGATGGTAGGTAGAGAAGTTAGCTTGAAAATAGATAAAAAAGAATATAAACCGGGTCAAGTAGTGCTTTCTGCAGAAAATATTACAGTTCCTTCTAGTATTGGTAAGAAAAGCGCTGTTAAAGACATATCCTTTAATGTAAATGCAGGAGAAATCCTTTGTGTTGCAGGTATTGATGGAAATGGTCAAACAGAACTAATTTCTGCAATTACAGGACTTGAAAAAATGGATAATGGGAAACTGGTTTTAGCCGGTACTGATATTACAAAGGCATCCATACGTAATCGTTCTAAAGCTGGAATGAGTCATATTCCGGAAGACAGACACAAGCATGGATTAGTACTTGAATATACCCTTGAAGATAATTTAGTACTTCAACGCTATTGGGAACACAAATTCCAGAAAAATGGTTTTATAAATAAACAAGTAATTCGTAAATATGCGGATAGATTAATAGGTGAATTTGATATTCGAAGTGGACAAGGTCCTATCACGATTACAAGAAGTATGTCTGGAGGTAATCAGCAAAAAGGAATTCTAGCCAGAGAATTAGATAAAGAACATAGACTAGTAGTTGCTGTTCAGCCAACACGTGGTCTAGATGTTGGAGCAATTGAATTTATTCATAAACAGTTGATTAAAACTAGAGATGCTGGAAATGCTGTATTGCTTGTATCGATGGAGTTAGAAGAGGTTATGGAAATAAGTGATCGTATTATTGTAATGTACGAAGGGGAAATTGTTGGAGAACTAGACCCTAAGAAAACCACTATAGAAGAACTTGGACTTTATATGTCAGGTGCAAAACGTGATGAAAAAAAGGAGGA
>CAYYVJ010000161.1:0-2881 GCA_964475115.1 uncultured Lachnospiraceae bacterium | reverse complement strand
TTCAATACAAATACGCATACCTGTACGATCTGATTCATCACGCAAATCTGTAATTCCATCTATCTTCTTTTCTTTTACTAAATCTGCTATTTTTTCAATTAATCTAGCTTTATTAACCATATATGGAAGCTCAGTTACTACAATACGGGTTTTTCCATTGGCCATAGCTTCCATTTCACTCTCAGCTCGAACTCTTAATTTTCCTCTACCTGTGCGATATGCTTCATTTATTCCATGAGTACCTAAAATTGTGGATCCCGTAGGAAAATCAGGTCCTTTTATAATTTGCATTACTTCATCAATTTCTGTTTCTCTATCTTCTTCAATATAGTTATCTATAATCTTTTTAACTGCGTCTACTATTTCACCTAAATTATGAGGTGGAATATTTGTAGCCATACCAACTGCAATTCCAGTTGTTCCATTTACCAAAAGATTAGGATATCTAGATGGTAGCACGACAGGCTCTCTCTCTGTTTCATCAAAGTTAGGAGCAAAATTAACTGTATTTTTATTGATGTCCGCTAGCATTTCCATAGAAATTTTACTTAACCTAGCTTCTGTATAACGCATTGCTGCGGCACCATCACCATCTACTGAACCAAAGTTTCCATGTCCATCTACTAAAGGATATCTTGTAGACCAGGGTTGAGCTAAATTAACCAATGCACCATAGATTGAACTATCACCATGAGGATGATACTTACCCATTGTATCACCGACAATACGAGCACATTTACGATGTGGTTTATCAGGTCCATTATTAAGCTCTATCATTGAGTATAATACTCTTCTTTGAACAGGTTTTAATCCATCCCTTACATCTGGCAGAGCTCGAGCCGCAATAACACTCATCGCATAATCAATATATGAAGTTTCCATGGTCTTTTTTAGATCAACTTCGTGAACCTTATCAAAGATATTATCGTTCATTTACTATTTCCTCCAAATTATTCTTAGCATCTTATATATCTAAGTTCTTTACATACTTTGCATTGGCTTCGATAAATTCACGTCTTGGTTCTACTTTATCACCCATTAAGGTCGTAAATGTTAAATCAATTTCCGAAGAAGTCTCTTCATCTACTGTTACACGTAAAAGAACTCTTTTTTCTGGATCCATAGTTGTATCCCAAAGCTGTTCCGCATCCATTTCTCCAAGTCCTTTATAACGTTGAATTTTATTGTTACTATCTCTACCTACTTCTAAAATAATTGAATTTAATTCTTCATCACTATAAGCATACCAAGTTTTTTTATTCTTTTCTAACTTATATAGAGGTGGCTGTGCCAAATAAACGTGCCCGTTTTTAATTAATTCTGGCATAAAACGATATAAAAAAGTTAACAATAAAGTACTGATATGCGCACCATCTACATCGGCATCTGTCATAAGAATAATTTTATGATAACGTAATTTACTTATATCAAAGTCTTCATGGATACCTGTACCAAATGCAGTAATCATTGCTTTTATTTCTGCATTTCCTAAAATTCTATCAAGTCTAGCCTTCTCTACATTTAAAATTTTTCCTCTTAAAGGTAAAATTGCTTGATACATTCTAGATCTTGCTGTTTTTGCAGAACCACCAGCAGAATCTCCCTCGACTATATAAATTTCACAATTTTCAGGATTTCTATCTGAACAATCTGCTAACTTTCCTGGTAAAGTAGCACTTTCCAAAGCAGTTTTTCTTCTTGTTAGATCTCTTGCTTTTCTTGCAGCATCTCTTGCCCTTTGAGCAAGTACTGATTTTTCACAAATAGTTTTAGCAACACTAGGATTTTGTTCTAAAAAATAAGTAAGTTGTTCAGATACAATATTATCTACTGCTCCTCTTGCCTCACTATTTCCTAACTTTTGTTTAGTCTGACCTTCAAATTGGGGGTCTTCAACTTTAATACTAATGATAGTGGTCATACCTTCTCTTATATCTTCTCCAGATAAATTTGATTCACTATCTCTTAATATTTTATTTTTTCTTCCATAATCGTTAAATGTCTTTGTTATTGCATTACGAAAACCAATTAAATGTGTTCCACCTTCTGGTGTTATAATATTATTTACAAAACTATAACAATTTTCTGTATATGAATCATTATGCTGAAAAGCTACTTCTACATAAATATTATCTTTTGTTCCTTCACAATAAATAACCTCATTATACAAAGGCGTCGTACTGTGATTTAAATAATTTACAAACTCTTTTATTCCGCCTTCATAATGAAATTCTTTTAATACTTGAGGTTCTTCTCTATCATCTTTTAATACAATTCTAAGGTTTTTAGTTAAAAAAGCTGTTTCTCTAAGTCTAGTTTTTAAAATATTATAATCATAAACAGTTTCTTCAAAAATCTCCTTATCTGGAAGAAATGTTACTTTTGTTCCCGTTAATTCTAAAGGACATTCCCCTATTTCTTTAAGTTTATGAGCTACCTTTCCACGTTCATATCTTTGTAAATGAATTTTTCCATCTTGATATACGCATACTTCTAACCATTCTGATAATGCATTTACTACAGAGGCTCCTACTCCATGTAATCCTCCTGATACCTTATAGCCTCCACCACCAAACTTTCCACCTGCATGTAATATGGTATATACCACTTCTACTGCTGGTATCCCTGCTTTTGGATGAATTCCTACAGGTATTCCACGACCATTATCAATAACTGTTATGGAATTATCTTTATTAATGGTAACCTCTATCTTATCACAAAAACCAGCTAAAGCTTCATCTACAGCATTATCTACTATTTCATAGACAAGGTGATGTAAACCTTTAGAAGAGGTACTTCCAATATACATACCTGGCCTTTTCCTGACAGCTTCAAGCCCTTCTAGGATTTGAATCTGATCTACTCCGTAATCTGAACTCAT
>CAYYVJ010000160.1:0-2899 GCA_964475115.1 uncultured Lachnospiraceae bacterium | reverse complement strand
TCATTCACTTTATTAGGAATTCCTTCAAATTGATTAAATAATGCATTAATCATATTAAAACCTGTTGATATTTCTGATATAAGAGGAACAAAGTTACCCCCGTTTCGAGGCCCTAGCTCCATTAAATAAACTTCATCATTTTTAATACGAGCTTCCACGTTAATCGGTCCGTTGTGGAACTCTAATAGATCTAACACTTTTTTAATATCATCACATACTCTATTTAGATCTTCTTCGGAGTAGGTTGATGGCCACGATGTTGAATAAGGCACAAAAGATCCTTTATCAACATCAAAATGATGATCTCCTAAATGGCTGAAAATAATTTCTCCATTTTCAACAAAGATGTCTCCATGTATTTGCCTCCATTGAGTATCAATATATTCTTCAGCTATCAAAACTTTGTTTCTACTATAAGTTAATGCTTTCTCAATAGCTCTTTGCAAATCAGTTAGGCTGGTTACTAATGAAACACCTTTACTTCCTGATGAATCAGTAGGTTTAATAAAGAATGGTAGTTTTAATTTTTCTATTTCTCTCGTTTTGATATCATTATAATCAACAACTATATAGTTAGGTACATTAAAACCATTTAGCTTAAGAAATTCTTTAAATCGATTTTTCTCACCTAATATATTAACTGAAGTTGGACTATTGGTGTATTTGAGTCCAAGCTTATCCGCAACATATGCAACAGTAGGAGCGGCAGGATCTGAAGCATAAGAATAAATTACATCTGGTTTAGTTCTCAATGCTAGTTCTAAAACACCTTCTTTGTCTGTCGTGCTCAAGTTAAAATATTCATTTGCATACTGCTGACCAGGATTATCATCTAAGTAATCTACTAGAACAGTATAATAACCTCTTTTATTAGCTTCAATTATAAAAGGTAATTGGGCAAAAGAACCTCCTAATATCAAAATTTTCTTCATATTTTAATTGTTTTGGATTCTTAATAATAATCGAGAAATCAAATCTACCTCTTCAACAGTCAAATCATAATAAAGAGGTATACACAAAACCCTCTTTGCAATATCATCGGTAATTGGCATTTCTGTAGGCTCTAAATATGGGAGTACTTTAGCTAAGGACGGATAAAAATATCGTCTTGTAAATATTTCAGATCCTTTTAGTCTTTCAATGCATTTATGCATTAAAGTTTCATTTTCAAAAACTAATGGATAATAAGCATAATTAATGGAAGATTCAGACTTCCAAAAAGGTTTTCGAGCTCTGAAAGATTGCAGATTTCTATCATATCTTTCTGTTAAAAGCTTTCTTTTTTGATGAATTTCATCAATGTATTTAAGATTAGCTAAGCCCATAGCTGCATGAAACTCAGAGTTTTTACCATTAATACCTAACTCTGCGAAAGCTTCTGGTCCGTAAAAGCCAAAATTGCGTATAAATGCTAGTTTCCGTAATAATTCAGGGTTTTTTGTTGTGACCACCCCCCCCTCAATACTATGATACAGCTTGGTAGCATGTAAACTGCATGTACTAATATCACCATATTCGAATATCGACTTCCCATAAACTTCTACACCAAAAGCATGAGCACCATCGTATATAACTCTTAAATTATGCTTCTGTGCAATCTTATCAATAGCCAAAACATCACATGGATTCCCATAAACATGTGTTGCTAGAATTGCTGAAGTATCTTTAGTTATGGCTGCTTCTATTTTAGTGGGATCGATATTTAAAGTGTTTTTATCAATATCTACAAAAACTGGGTTGCATCCTTCCCACACAATACTACTTGTAGTAGCTATAAATGAAAAGGGAGTTGTAATAATTTCACCTTTTAATTCCAATGCTTTAATTGCGATTTGAAGAGCAATTGTACCATTTGTAACAAACAGTAGATGCTTAACATTTAAATGATTCTTCAGTCTCATTTCTAGCTCACTTGATAGAGGACCCATATTTGTAAGCCAGTTTCGTGTCCATATCCCGCTTAAATATTCTTCGTATTCTTCCTTTGGCGGTAAAAAAGGTCTGGTTATTGGTATCATATCTTTTAAATTGTTAAGTAAAAAACAGCGAGTTGGTTTATTATATCTTTTTGTTTATCAGCTATTTGTCAATGGGATTATATAATTAATAGAGACTGTATGTAATTATTTTTGTCAATATGTTTTTCTCCTCATTATAAACTAAACACATAAACAGATAAATAAGTTTAAACATTTACAGAGAATGCACAATAAATATAAACCTTATGAAGGTTGAACTTAACTAATTTAAGTTAGAGCCAAGTTTTTTATAAAATCAACGATGCTTAAACTTTGACTATGCATATTAAAAGGAGAGTGATATTTTTTATTATGAACAGAATGTACTTATGAATGTTTAAATAGCAAATGAATTAATAAAATGAAAGTAGAAAATATTTGTTGTATTGGAGCAGGATATGTAGGTGGACCTACGATGGCAGTTATTGCTCAAAAGTGTCCAGATATAAAGGTTACCGTCGTAGATATTAATGAGGATAGAATAAATGCTTGGAATGATGAGAATGTAGAAAACATTCCTATTTATGAACCTGGTTTAAGTCAAATTGTTGCTGAAGTTCGTGATCGCAATTTGTTTTTCTCTACAGATATAGATACGGCTATAGATAAAGCAGAGATGATTTTTATATCTGTGAATACTCCCACTAAAACTTATGGAGAAGGAAAAGGAATGGCTGCGGATTTGAAATATATTGAGCTATCTGCTAGACAGATTGCAGAAGTATCTAAAACTGATAAGATAATTGTAGAGAAATCCACTCTACCAGTTCGTACTGCCGAAGCTATTAAAAATATTCTAGACAATGTGGGAAATGGAGTGAAATTTCAGATTCTTTCAAATCCCGAATTTCTTGCAGAAGGTTCTGCAGTGGAGAATTTGT
>CAYYVJ010000159.1:0-2912 GCA_964475115.1 uncultured Lachnospiraceae bacterium | reverse complement strand
TGCCCTTCATATGCAGTTAGGAGTGCAACTAAGCGAGACACATCTATCGGTAGCAGCTGTCCTGTGGCCGTTGGTGAGGCTCTTATAGCTATGTATGAGGAAATGCAGAATAAGCCTATATCCGCAAAGAAGAAGTCTGAGAACATAGCATCAGAAGCTAAATGCCCTGAATGCGGAAATGAGCTTACATTCGAAGGTGGATGTAATACTTGTAAGAACTGTGGTTACAGTAAATGTAATTAAAAGGAGAAATAGTATGAGTGAAAATAATACACCGATTATTAATATTCTGGAATTCGCAAATGATAAAGATCGTGAACAAGCAAAGCTATTTAAAGAAGCTGCTCATGTTATGAAAGAACTTTACGATTCTTTTATAGAAGCCGGTTTTACAACGCAAGAAAGTTTATATTTAATTGCTTGCTTAACAAGGCCTAATGCTAATAAAAATTGAAAGGAGTAAACGTATGACTATAAATGAATATCAGAAAGAAGCTTTGAGAACTGCTTCGAATCTTAAGGGAGAATACCCTCGAATCCTTAATGGCGTCATGGGACTTGCTGGTGAATCCGGTGAAACTGTGGATATGGTTAAGAAGTGGATTTTCCAGGGGCATAAGCTTGATACTGAACATTTAGCTAAGGAACTCGGCGATATTGCTTGGTATCTTGCTATAAGCGCTGATGCTATCGGCTATGATCTTGAGTCAATCATGCGGATGAATGTTGAAAAGCTTAGGGCAAGGTATCCCGATGGCTTTGACTCCGAACGTAGTATTCATCGTGATTCTAATGATATTTGAGTAATGGGGTGTAATTACATGACTAGCTTAAATTTGCATACTCATCCAGAATGCGAGATCGTTCCTGAAATGGGTCACTATGTTGTATATATTTATGGGGGTTTCTATTGCTCTGTAGATACATATGAAGAAGGTGTTAAGGAACTGGAATACTATTTCGAGAACAAAAGATAACTAAAATTGAGAGTAAAAGCGCTAGATTTTCTAACGCTTTTATTTTTATTTTGGGTGAATCAGAGTTGCATATTACGCAATTCCTGGTCACTTTTAGAAAAACAAAAGTGGCCACAGATTAGAAAATTTTTGGGCGAATTTATTTTTGCCCACTTTTTCTGGCCAAATGGCCACTTTCTGCCCACTTTTGACCACTAAAAGTGGCCAGAAAAATTTGCGAAAAATGGCTAAAAAGTGGCTAAAAACGGCCATTTTAGGGCTATTTTGGGCCTTTTTTGAGGTAAAACTTGCATATTGCGCAATTCCTGGTCAAATGGTCACTTTTTTTTCTTATTAGTTTTAAAAATAAAAAATATATATAATAATACATATTTTTAAATTATAAAAGAATAAAGGGGGTACTTGCATGCCACTCAAGTTTTATAGAAATCTAGACAAAAAGGAGCAAATAATATGACTGAGATTGAATGGCTTGATATTTTTGGAGACAACCTTAGAGACATACTTATAGAGGTTGGTATGTCTCAAAGAGAACTAGCAAATGAAATAGGAATTGATGAATCTTTAGTGAGCAGATATATTCACAAGCAATGTATCCCTAATTTAAAAACTATCATAAAGATTGCATATGTTTTGAATTGTGATATTTCTGAACTTGTGGATTTTGGAGAAACAATTGAGTGAGGTAATAACATGAGTATTACAATTTATGAAAACTTTAAAAGATATTTTCCATTACTTGAACCTGAAGTAGTTGATTATCATGTTAATGGAGATCTCGACATGATGGTTGTTAAACTCAAAGATGGAAGCTCGTTAGTATACGATGATTACACAAATGCAATTAGAAATCTTCCATCAGATGATAGATCAATGACTGAGAAAGAATGTCGAAGAGAATTTGGAATGAGACTCAGACGTATCATGAATCTCAAAGGTATGACCCAAGAGCAATTATCTATGGCAACCGGAATACAACAGTCGCAACTTAGTAATTATATTAACGGAAAGACGAGTCCTAGTTTCTACAATGTTGATAAGATAGCTAGAGCTTTAGATTGTAGAACAGATGACTTGAGATATATTAAATAATTATTTTTTAGAATTCGCGAAAAAAACATGCCCTTTTATGAGAGGAAGAAGTAAAACGCAATTTTAGCATCAACTTCTTCTTTTTATATTTTAAATGAAAGGAGGTCTACTTATGGCTAGAAGTTCAAGACTAGAAAGTGGATTTCAAGATAACCTTAAGAAAGAAATAGAAGAAATGTTTCCTGGATGCATGGTATTTAAAATGGACCAGATTCAGGGTATCCCCGACCTGCTTGTTCTTCATAACGATAAGTGGGCGTCACTCGAATGTAAAAAGAATGCAAGAGCTGCTAAACGACCAAATCAAGAATATTATGTTGGGCTCATGAATGGTATGTCTTTTTCGAGATTTATATATCCAGAGAATAAGGAGGAAGTATTACGTGAACTTCAACAAACATTCGATTCTTGAAGGACTACATGCTCCATTCAGTCCAAGTCAATCTAGTTGGCTTAGATATGATGATGACAAAGCTGTGGAAGTGTACCTAAACAAGAAAGCTTCTGAAATGGGTACAAGACTCCATGCATGGGCTAAAGAAACTATAGATTTGGGAATAAAGCAACCTAGATCTAAGAAGACCATTTATTCGTATGTAAACGATGCTATTGGTTTTAAGATGGATACTGAGGTTATTTTATTTTATTCTGAAAGATTTTTCGGAACAGCTGACGCTATATGCTTCAGAAATGGAACACTCAGAATTCATGATCTTAAAACCGGTAAGATAGGAAAGATAGAGGATCATATGGAACAACTTGAAATATATGCTGCTCTTTTCTGTTTGGAGTACAAGATTAAACCTGGCGATATTGACATGGAACTTAGAGTGTATAAGAATG
>CAYYVJ010000158.1:0-2945 GCA_964475115.1 uncultured Lachnospiraceae bacterium | reverse complement strand
GGATTCATAGAACCTGCAACTCTAATCTGATTCAGAACGTTTAGCAATTCTAAATTCCTATTTAAGCCATTAAGTGTTTCTGCATAATGGAATAGTATGCTTGTGTTTCTGTAAATAGGATGTAAAGTCCCTTTTTTTAAAAATTGACTAAATATTTGAGAAGGTTGGTAATTTCCATCTTCTGGGAAAAGTAAGGTAAAAACAGCTTCTTTATTATTGATATCAGAATAGATAGAATTCTCAAAAGAGATGGTATAAGTCTCATCAATAATTTTACTAAAGTAGGATGCAGCTCCATTATAATCCTTTTGTTCCAGGTGAATTAGACCGACAAGAGCATTTGCCAAATCTTGTGAAACAATGGTTTGATTGTGAACTGGATCTTCATATAAATAAGGAATCGATTCATTTATATCTTTAAGAAGCGCGTTCATGACCTCATATTTGTTCGTCCTGCTGACATACATATCATCCATTGATAATTCTTTAGTTATGAATGGCACATCACCCCAATGCTGCATCATATCCAGATAAATTAATGCACGCAAAACCTTTGATGTGGAAAGATATGGTTTCGTATCAAAACCATCAACCTCATCAGAATGCTCAACAATAATGTTCAACAATCTAATAGCTTGATAAGCTTGCGACCAGGCATCTATAAGAATAGCATTTGAAGGAGAAATATCAGTACTGTAATCGATCAGGGAGCATCTTGCAGCATCTAACACGAGTATATCTTCAAAATAGCTGCGGATTTTCGTATAAGTACCAGATAAAACTGCTCTATAGGCTTCTTCGTTCGAGAAAAAGTTATCTTCTGAGACATAATGATTATTATCTTTCTCAATAGTAGCATCAATGTCATCCAAAACACCATCGCCGTTGCCATCGATAAACTTGCGAATGTTGTCAACTACGACTGTTTTCCCTTGTTCAGAAAAATAAGATTGTATATTCTCCATCACTTGAATTGAATTCACATTCTTTTGACCCTCTTGAATCTGTTCCATCAGACTACTATCCGAAATGTTCCCATCGCTTGCAAAGTCATTGCTTAATTTTGCAATGAACTCAGAAAACGCTGCTTCTTCTTTGTCATATAACAAAATGGCTGAGATCGCGAGCAGAATTGCGGAATCTTTATTACCATCCGTTAAACTAATATCATCAGAATTTTTAACCTCGGTTGTAATTAAAAAGTTATTTAAAAGTTCTCTCTGTGCCTGTTTCTGTGCATCCTGAAAACTTAAACCCTCAGAAACTATTTTTTTTATTCTTTTGTAAACCAAATGAGTAATAATATTCACATTCACTTTGTTTTTACTGGAAACATCTGCCAAAGCATTCAGAGTAATTTGAGAAGAAGATCTATTCCCGGTTACTTCGTTATAGAAATAGCCGGATATCTCTAATTCAACGAATTGACTTGAAAGCTCCATTTTACTGTCAAAAAGAAACTCTCCGTTATCGTTCGACGTTTCTGTCTTAAAAATATTCTGGCCTGTTTGTTTCAAAGCACCGTCCAACTCGTACAATGTGACCTTTGAGCCTGTCAGAAAAGGACCTTTTTCTATCTTTCCCGTTAAGGTAGATTTAACAACTGCTTTGATCTCCTCCTGATTGGATATATCATCCCCCGATTTTGAACATGCCAGGATGATAAAAGCTAAAAAAAGAATTGAGGTAAATTTTTTCATTTTGAAATAGTATAGTAATTCGAATAACGTTAATGATAGTAAAGTATAAAAATTAGCATTCAATTGCAATTGGAATATTCTTTTCGGTGCAATAGCCCTCTATTTCAGCATCATTTGAGAAATACATATCACAATATTCATCGAGTTCTTTTTCGGCACCTGATACATATTTATCACTTGCAGATAAGAGTTTTTCAATTTGGACAATAAATTTTTCAAACTCTTTATTCATGTTACAGAGCTTGTCAATGGTTTTAAAATCCAGATCACGGTATTTAGCAGGAAAGAGTATTTTACTTTGGTATGGATTGGCATCAAGCTCAATGATCCCGATTCCGAAAGATTGATTCAGTCTTTCCATTTCATCATAAAGGTTATCACTGAATTCAAAAGCAACTAGATAACCATAGTTTGACCAACTTGAATTTGAGACGGCCTGAAAATATGCCTTCTTCAATTCGCTGTCGCTGTTAATTTCTTTTTTTAGTTCATATGCACTTAACTTGAAGGTATCAACCCGATTAATTGATTTGAGCAGATTTTGACTGGCCTTTGTTTGTAAATTTAAGAATTTCACACCAACCATATCCGGATGTGTCCAGATTTGGTTGTAGTCTTTCCCATTAGAATGTTCGTGAAAAATGGTCTTAGAATAGGTATCTGTATTTTTTAGAAATGAACTTAGTAATTTATGTAATGATCTCTCATCGTATGTTATTATTTTATTCTTTGCTATAAGTTTACTATCAACAGTGGAATTCGTCTCCCCACTAATTATTTCAAGGTCAATTTTATGTTCATTTTTTGTAAGATAATAGGAATAAGTGCTTCCGTTCTGTTTTATTCTTTTTACCCTGATATCTCCATTCCTTATAAAATCACCCAATATTGCAGAGACTGTTGAACCGGGTGTCTTTGCTTCACCAAAATCGTAATAATTATTGGCATTGATGTGTTCTAATACAGCCCAATAGTTTGTTACATCATTAATATCTTCCAAACTTTTGAGAACGGCTTCTTTGAGTGTCATTTTTATATATTTGATAAATTATCAAGTGCAAGTTTAGTTAAAAAATCTCATTTAACCCAATTTATTTATTGATATTTATGATATTATGATTTAAAGATTGTAGATAATAAATGAGAATATAATTGGTTTACTTTTGGATTAAGATAAAAATTATAATCCTACAGTGAGAATTTAGTTGATGTTGGGGGTTAAATGTTTGGAGAGGTGCTCCTGGC
>CAYYVJ010000157.1:0-2952 GCA_964475115.1 uncultured Lachnospiraceae bacterium | reverse complement strand
TTTATCCATATAATACCTCCTAATTAAAATGATTTTTTAGATGTATTAATTTTATCATGATTGTCGTATTTCGTTTTATTTTATACTAAAAAAAGAACCTCATAACAAAAGTTATAAGGTTCTTTCTCTTTTATAGTGCGGATGGAGGGACTCGAACCCTCACACCCTCTCGAGCGGCAGATTTTGAGTCTGCTGCGTCTGCCATTCCGCCACATCCGCATATTTGAACAAAGGTAATCTTAGCACAAAAACGTCCTTATTGCAAGGAGTTTTTTTGATGATTTTCTCTCTCTTTTTTTGAAAAGACGCAACCACAATAATCTTGGCGATACAATCCATATTGAGAAGACAATTCTACAGAACGTTGATAGCCGCTTTTCTTTTTGAAATCAGAAAACAAGTAAGAAACACCATATTCATTTGATAACTTTTCACCAATTTCATTTAACTTTCCTGCATTCTTTAAAGGACTGATACTAAGCGTTGTAGTGAAAAAATCAAAACCTTCTTCTTTTGCCATTTTAGCGGCTTCTCTTAAGCGGAGATCATAACATACAAAGCATCTCTCTCCACCTTCTTTTTCATCCTCTAAACCAGCCACAGCATGATAGAAATCTTTACTATTATAATCGCCCTTAACAAAAGTAATTGGATATTTCGTAGTAAGCTGATCAATTAATTTTTCTTGCTCATCAGCACGGCTATGAAATTCCTCTTTTGGAAAAATATTAGGATTATAATAAAAAATTGTAATTTCAAGATAATTTGCTAAATACTCTAAGACATAGCTGCTGCAAGGTGCACAGCAACTATGTAAGAGCAAACGTTTTGGCTTAGAAGTCATATTTTCTTCTTCTAGTCCTATTAAAATTTTATCTAATTCCTTTTGATAATTTATCTTCATAAAAACTCCATTTCAATCGCTTTTACAAATGATATAACTTTGTATATTTTTCTTTCAGATAGGCGATGTAATAATCTACGTTAAAGCCTTCTCCAGTCATATCTTTTAAAATACTCATAGCATCTTTAGAAGCACCATATTTATGGACATGTTCTCCTAAATAAGATACGATTGATTCTAATTTTCCATCTTTTAACAAGGTGTCAACTGGAAGATCTTTTTTCATTTGATGGTACATTTGTGCGGCAAAAGCATTCCCTAAGGCATAAGAAGGAAAATATCCTATCGCACCCATTGACCAATGAATATCTTGCAAAATACCTTCACTATCATTTTCAGGTGTAATTCCTAAATATTCTTTATATTTTTTATTCCATATTCTTGGAAGTTCCTCTATATCAATTTCATTTTCAATAAATAATTTTTCTATCTCATACCGAACCATAATATGCAGACAATAGGTTAATTCATCTGCATCTACTCTTATTAAGCCTGGTTCAACCTTATTAATTCCCTTGATGAAATCTACTAAATCAATATCCTTTAATTGCTCTGGAAATAATTCAACTAATTTCCCATAGATCGGTCCCCAAAATTCTTCACTTCTACCAACCATGTTCTCAAAAAATCTAGACTGAGATTCATGAATACCACAAGAAGTTCCGGCTCCTAAAATCGTTTGAGTATATTTATCTTCTATTCCCATTTCATAAATAGCGTGACCAGCTTCATGAATTGTGGAAAAAATAGCACTTTCCAAATTGTTTTCATAATAGTGAGTTGTGATTCTAACGTCATGATTGTGTAACCCATTTGTAAACGGATGTTCGCTTTCACATATCACTCCACGGTTAAAATCAAAACCAATATACTCAGCAAGCCATCTATTAAACTTATTTTGCTTTTCACAATTAAAGTTTCTGAAGTTGTAGCTTTTATTAAATTCATCATTTTTCTTAGTTATTTGAGCAAGCAAAGGTACAATTTCTGATTTTAGTTTACGGAAGAATTCATCTAGAACCTCCATGGTAAATCCTTCTTCATACTCATCAAGAAGTACATCATAAAGTTTTTTTCCATCACTATTTTGATATCCTGCAAACTTTTTAGTATAGGAAATGATTTTCTCTAAATAAGGTGCATACAATTTAAAATCATTTTGCACTTTGGCCTGTTGCCATACACTTCCCGCTTTTGTAGTCATTTCACTAAACTCCACCCATTCTTCTGAAGGGATTGACTCCATTTTCTTAAATTCTTTCTTTAATTTCTTAAATATCTTAGCTTCAAAATCAGATAAGTTTGTTTCCTCTTCTAATTCTTTTAAAATTTCTTTCACCTGTGGGTTAACTAAGGCATTAAAACTCTCCCCAGATAAAATACCAATCACTTTTGCTGTATTATCAATAGCTTCCTTGGGAGCAAGTGTTTCATTGTCCCATTCAATCAAGGCCATCGCCGTATTAAGAGCCATGGATTTATCTAAGTATGGTTTTAATTTTTCAAAAACTTCATTCATATTCTACCCTCCTATAGAGTAAAGAACATTGAGAAACACGCTAAGCGAGTTTCTCAATGTTAAAAGTATTTTTTACTTCCCCATAAATTGTTTTTCTTTAATTCTAAATACTCATTGTAAGCTTTTTCTAAAATTTGCTTTTCATTGGAGAATTTAAGTAGATGGTAAGCTTCATGAAATTTATAGTAACCTGAATCTACAAAATATTCTTCTCGCTGTGGTTTACTGTAATAGCTATCCGCCATCATAAGATACCAATGCACATCTTTTTCCACTATCTCATTAGAGGCTGAAAATGAATATTGACTCTTACCGACATATTTAATAATGTTTGCTTTGACACTAGACTCTTCTAGAACTTCTCTAAGTGCCGTTTCTTTAAACTCTTCCCCTGCTTCTACAGTTCCTTTTGGTAAAACCCAACCTTCATACTTGTTTTTATAATTTTTATACAAGACTAGTATCTTACCTCGAAAAATAACCACACCGCCACAGCTCGTTGCTTCTATCATTGCAATCCCTCCTGTCA
>CAYYVJ010000156.1:0-3103 GCA_964475115.1 uncultured Lachnospiraceae bacterium | reverse complement strand
ATATTTTCATATCTTTTATTAATTCCCAATTTTACAATATTTTCTTCAGAAAAATCTTTCTCATCAGCCAAAAATCTTCTACACATCTCTGCATATTTAGGGTCTTCTTGCTTCCTTTCTCTTTTTAAAGCTCGCTCTAAACGAACACCATCTTCTACTTCTATATAAATAGGGATCAAAACTTCATTACCATAATAATTTCTAATATTTTCATATGATTCTAAAGTTCCAAGAATAATATAGTTTTCACTTTTCAAATTAATTTGCCCATCATCTACTGTAAAGTAGTACCAAGGACCATGCATGGTATTATATTTTCTTTTTTCTATTACTCGACCTAATTTCTCAAATTTTTTTAGAGAATCTTCATTTGTAAAATAATATTCTACACCATTCTGCTCTCCTATACGAATTGGTCTTGTTGTATAAATAATAACATTTTTTAAATTCAATTCTTCATTTTCTATTAGATTTTTATATATTGTATCTTTTCCAGTTGAACTTTTTCCCATTATAAAAAAAATCTTTCCCATCTTTCCACCTTTACTTTAGTACTAATACTGTCTTTTCACTCTCGTCTGAAAACCCTGTTATTTCTAAACCTACACTTTCATAATAAGCTAATTCTTTTAATATCTCTTTTAAAACAAATTCTCCAGGAACTTCATCTATTTCCTCTAGTGCCATCAAGAGTCAATTAAATCCTTCTTCACTATTCATAAGTGAAGTCATGGCAAGTACATAATCACCCATTTTCATTTCAAGTTATAGTTTATATTTAGTTCTTAGTAAATCATATAATTAAATCAAAAACATCATTTTTACCAGCTCTATCCGTATCAAATAATGTTATATGTTTTAACCATTTTATTTTATCTCATAAAGAGAATAACTTTTCTCTATCTTGATTCATTAGCATAATTCCTTGAGACTCCATAAGATTAACACAATAGTCAATTCTTGCCAATAGTATATAGTGATTCCATGTTATTCCCTTTCTATTGAGGATCATAAACCTTATACTGATCTTTTCCTTCTTGTTTTGCTTCATATAGTGCCTGATCCGCACGCTCATAAAGGTCTATTGGAGTCATACCCATTTTCGAGCAAATTGCCACTCCAACACTTGCACTTAAATAAAAGTTTTCATCTTTCTTTATCTTTATATTTCGTATACCATTACAAATTTTTTCAGCAAATTCATCTGCCTTATCTGTTTTAAAGTTTTTAACAAACATAAAAAATTCGTCTCCACCAATTCTACCAACAATGCTATTATCCTTTTCAACTTCTGTTAAGGCAATTGCTACCTTTTTTAATACCTCATCTCCAATAATATGTCCATAGGTATCATTTACATCCTTAAAGTCATCAATATCAATATAAATAACGGCACATACATTATCTATTTTACGGTTTTTCAAGTACTCCTCAACCATTTCATTAACAGTACTTGTATTTAATAGGTCTGTAAGTGAGTCTCTTGATGCTGCATTAATTAAATTTTCTTTTTGTTTTTTCTCTTCATTGATATCTTTTATTTCTCCAAAGATTTTCACGATTACATTTCTTCTATTATGAACAGCATTTGCCCTAATTTTACACCATCTAGGCTTACCTTCACTATTTAAAACACGAAGTTCAAGCTCTTTGTAATCATTTTTTTCTCTTAGGTCGTTAAGTATTTCAATTAACTCCTCCTTTTCTTCAGAATGAATAAATTGACCCTTTTCCACCTTTTCAAAAAAATTATCCTCATTTAATTTATATCCAAATTTCTCTTTCCACTTTGGAGAAAATGTTATACTGTCCTTTATAATATCATATTCAAAAAGTATTTCATCACTTTGTTCTGAAATAATACGATATCTTTCTTCATTTATCTTTATTTCACTCATTCCCTTATTTACTAAATACAGTATATAGACAGTAAATAAGCCAACAAAACATAAAACTTGCATAATAACCGATACACTAATTTTAAAAATATTATCTAATTGTTCATCATAAATTTCACCTTTTATAATACTTATTATGTACCAATCATTAATCCCAATTTTTTCAAAAATTAATGTAAAGTGATTATTTTTTGAACAATTAAAAAGACCTCTTTCTTCATCATTCCTTAAGTATTCTTCAACTTGCGTGATAGCTTTTTCCGTCACTATTTTTTCAGATCTTAAAAATTTTATAAAGTTTTTTTCTCCATTCAATATCTCTGGTCTAGATACACTTGTACCATCACTTTGGATAATCAATGAAATTCCAGTCTTATCTACATTCTTCATTTCAAGTAATTCCGTAAATTCTTCAAGCTGATATACAGTCCTAAGTACACCTATTATTTCCTCCTCCTTGTAAATTGGAACTGCAAAAATAATAGACTCTTTTCCGTCTATTCTAGATATGGTAACTTGAGATATGGTATTTTCTCCTTTCATACCATTTATAAAATATTCTCTATCTGAAATATCTAACATTACTCCATCTTGAGTATACCCAATACCCTCTGCACCGGTAACAGCCATACGAATAAAAGAATTGTTTTTTGATTGTTTACGTAGGTTTTCCATAATTTCTTCGCTATAAATATTATCACTTTGGCCAATAAATAATGCAATCGTCTCCATTAAATTATAGGTGTCTTCTATTTTGAGTTTAATTCGTTCTTTATTTTGTTGAACTATTTCAATAAGTTTCCTATTTGTAGACTTTTGTATGCTCTCTTTTAACCCAACTTCAAACTCATATAATGACATAATAATAAGTATCAAAATCACTAGCAGAAAAATTATTGTTATTGGTAACTTTTGTTTTACCTTTTTCATACTGTCACCTTCTGTCTACATTGATAAGTTAATAGTTCTTTTTTCCTACTTTCTTAATTATAGAGTCATTATAGCATAGCTTTTAATAATCTGTAAATAAATAATAATATTAGATGATTTTTCTATAAATCAAAAAAACCTATAAGCATAAACACTATATTTCATGTGCTTTTACCTTACAGGTTTATAATTTTTGTAACATATAATGAGACATCGGGGGTTCGAACCCCGGACAACTTGATTAAAAGTCAAGTGCTCTACCAACTGAGCTAATA
>CAYYVJ010000155.1:0-3156 GCA_964475115.1 uncultured Lachnospiraceae bacterium | reverse complement strand
ACCTTTTTGTAATTTGTCCACTACTATATTTATGATTCTCTTTTGAATTTTAGAAGTAAAATTCCTAATATCTTTCATTTCTTTCCAATTTTTATTGTTTTATTCATTTAGTTTGATGTTTTATCTCTTTTATGATAGTATTAGATAATTAATCGATATAGATAAAGGAGAGCCTCTATGAGACCCTATAAAATATTTAGTGATTCTTCCTGTGATACGCCTACTCAGTTACTTGAAGAACACGATATTACATTAATTCCTTTTTATGTTTCATTTGATAAGGAAAATTACTTCAAAGAAATTATAGAGATGCCAATTGCTACTTTTTACGAAAGGTTAACTTCAGAACAAGTTTTTCCAAAAACTTCACTTCCTTCCGTTCAAGATTATATTGAATTCTTTAAAGCAGAGCTCGATAAAGGAAATGATGTGTTGTGCCTTTGCCTAAGTGCAAATTTTAGTGGTTCATACCAATCTGCAGTAACAGCAAAAAACATTCTAGAAGAAGATTATAATGATTCAAAAATTCATATTGTAAATAGTATTTCTGCCACTTCCGGTCAAGGCTTAACCCTTCTTCAGGCAGTTTATATGAAAGAAAGTGGATTTACCATTGAAGAAACAGTTGCTAAATTAGAAGAACTAAAAAACACCTCACGTATTATGTTTACAGTAGGTACTTTAGAATATCTTCAAAAAGGTGGTCGCATTGGTAAAGCTGCTTCATTAGCTGGTACTATGCTAAACTTAAAACCACTTATTCAGCTAAAAGATGGAGAATTGATTCCTTATGGCACCATTCGCGGACGCAATAAATCCCTAGACAAGGTTATCTCCATGACAAAAGAGTACTTTAATGAAATCAATGCATCCTATGACGATTATGACTTTTGTATTACCACAGGTACCTCTATAGAGGAAGCCAATAAGCTTAAAGCAATGGTAGAAGATCTCATTGGAAAAACCATTGATTATCCTATTTTTACCATCGGTGTTACAATTGGAACAAACACAGGACCAGATGCACTTGGCTGCTGCTTTATAAAAAAATTTAATGTGATTAAATAGAGAAAAGGTGAGGATATCCTCACCTTTTTTGATGCTTTTTTATTCATTTCGAATGGCTGCCAATGGACTAAGTTTCATAGCCCTAAGTGCTGGTAAAAATCCTGAAACCACTCCAACTAACACCGCAAATCCCAAGGCTGCTAACGATAACCAAGGTGGTATATAAGACAATGTTGTTTCTACGTTAGGTCCATAATTATTTCCCATCATACTTCCAAGAAATTTATTTATAACAGCTGAAATTCCATAACTTAACCCAATACCTATGATTCCACCAAAAAATCCGATAAAAGCAGCTTCCAAGAGAAAAAGTGATCTTATATTTCCTAAGGAACAGCCTAATACTTTTATAATTCCGATTTCCTTTGTACGCTCATAAATTGACATCATCATTGTGTTCGCGATACCAATGGCCGCAACAAACAATGATACACCACCGATTCCACCTAAAACTGCTTGCGTTGTTTTAGATTGCCTCATCATTTCTTCCATGTACTCTGCGTTGCTATAAGCCTGAAATCCAATTTCTTGTATAGAAGTTAATACATCCATTACATTTTCCATACTGTCTACATTGACAACTGCTTGCTCATATACAAAATCAGGATAAGGTTTTCCATTTGCTTGTGTAGGTTGCCCTGGTATAACTTTATTTCTAAAAGCAGTCTTTAAAGTTGCTTTTAGCGTATCAATATCACAGTATACTCCGTAACTATATTGATTCCAATCGTCTACTGTTCCTTCTACTAAGCCACTTGCTTGAAGTAGATATTTCTTTGGTGGCTCACCACCATTATACTGAGCATCCCAGTATGCTTGTTGATCATAGATCGTAAATAAAGGTGTATTCATAAAATCAACATCTGGAAGTTCACCTGTATCCCAATAATACTTCTGCGTCTTTTCATTATAAAAATTTGTAATTACATTATTACCTACTACAAATTCCAATGTGTCAGCGCCTACTTCTGGAAGTCTTCCTTCCCCTAAAGGTATCCTCTCTAATTCTGACCTACTTACCCCATAAAAGGTTAAGTATTCATTAATATAAGCTCCTTGTTTCATAACTACGTTAAATTGTAACGTAGGGGAAGTAGAGGTTACATGAGGTATATAGTTGAAGCTTTCTAGCATAGCATCATCTAATTTCAAGGTTTCCTCAGAACTTGAGGATGAAGAATCACTTGTACGTAATCCTCCTCCACCACCATAATTATATACTTGAATTGCTGTCAAACTTCCTGATTCTTCAATGGCTGCCATTAAGCTTCTATTTTGTCCGATACCAATCGATACCATGACAATAATAGAAGCTGTACCTATTACAACTCCAAGAACAGTTAGAAAAGTTCTAAGCTTTCTTCTCCAGAGATTAGCAACGCTCATTCCAAACAAATCAAAGAATTTCATCTTCATCCATTCCTTCTTTACGTTTTTTGTGTTTCTTTATGATAAGAGGAGTTGCTACAGCTCCACCCACTAGCAATATGATTCCACCGATAATGAGCCACCAATTTAATCCCTTTTCACCTTCTATCATATCTGGGTCCTCAAATCCTGGCTCTTCCCATTCTCCTGGTTCTGGGAAATATGGTTCAGATACAAATAAATTAAATTCTTTTTCTTCTGTAAATACTTCTCCCTTTTCATTTTCATAGGTAATAATTGCTTTTACAATTCCTTCGTCCATTGTTGGTGCCATTCCTGTTACCATAACATCCACATTACTTGTCGCTCCAGAATCTATATTTCCCTTAAAAGCATCTCCACCACTAATGGTATCTCCCACAAAAGAGATACTTGCATTGTAGATTTTACTTTTCCCTAAATTGTTGATAGCAAACATAATATTTGATTGACCGCCTACTTCAATTCCTGCCGGCATAACCTCTACTTCTCCTACACTAATACGTACTTCTTGTGTTACTGGAATAGAAATACTTTCTTTTGAAGTATATGGATTAACTTCTGCATCTTCGTATTCAATTTCAATTGAAATAGGATGTGATTTTGCTGGCAAATCAGACTTTGCAGCTAATTCAATTGTCAAATCCACGGTACCTTGGCTAGATATTCTATCTATAAATA
>CAYYVJ010000154.1:0-3168 GCA_964475115.1 uncultured Lachnospiraceae bacterium | reverse complement strand
ATCTCTATTAGTTTTTCTTTTGAAAGCCCATCACTCACAAGCTGATCTTCTGGCACATTCTTTAAAATATTTTCCACTTTATCTAAACTTGCTTTTTCCTCTTCTTCTGTAAGCGTATAATTATCTTCCAAAGCTTTTTGATAAAACAGTTCATATTTAATGGCATTCTCCAAAGAATTCTCCTTAGCTATTTCTCTCATGGTTTTACCATTCTCTGCCTTTATATCCCAATAATCTTTGATCTCTCCTTCTAAAAACGAGGCATATAATTCCCCTTGCAATTCTTCTAGCATGGTATGATACATCATTTCATTTAGATAAACCTTGCTTTGATCAACTGAAAAGACCAATGAGTCAAATGTGGTGTCTTTAGCACTACAATCTTTTACTGTAGTAACAAGACCTATGAGTAATAGCATGCAAACTATATTTCTTATTTTATGGGTCTCTATTTTAAGATTTACTCTCTTCGTCATATAGAAGCTCCTGTCTATGGTTTAAATCTATCAATGCTATAATTTATTATATCAAAGACCAGATTTTACATAAGGTATTTAATTTTACTTTAGGTGCACTTTTTTTAGTGAATCAGTAAATATTTAAAAGAGCCTATCTCCAAACAATAAAATAGAAGCATTCTCGTAAAATGCTTCTATCTTATTATGACTCATTTAATAATGATTTTTATACTTCTTCTTTGTCAAGTAATTTTTCAAATTCATCTATTGGCATAGGTCTATAATAGAAGTAGCCTTGTGCCGATTTGCAACCACACCTAAGGAGAAAGTCTCTTTGTTCTTTGGTTTCTACACCCTCTGCCGTAATGTTTACGTTTAATTCCCTTAACATTGCAATGGTATGACCGACAATTACCTTGCTTCTCTCATTCTCTATATCGTCAATAAACGCTTTGTCAATCTTGATTTCATCAACCGGTTGGTTTTTTAACATAGTCATAGTAGAATAACCTGTCCCAAAATCATCCATAGAAATCGAAAAACCTGCATCTCTTAATTGCTTCATTTCTTCGAACATCATATCCGAATTTTCTAAGAAACCACTCTCTGTCAATTCCAAAACAACATAGGAAGGAGGCACTTGATATTCCTCACTCAAATCACATAAAGAGTCTTTAAATCCTTCTTGATAAGCATGCAACCTAGAAATATTTACAGAAATAGGTACAACTGGCTTATTTTCTGAAAGCAGTCTTCCCAATCTCTTAAATACTTCAGTCCATACATAAATATCAACATTAATAATGAAACCATTCTTCTCCAATACAGGAATAAAATCTCCTGGTGGGATCAATCCTCTTATGGGATGTAACCATCGAATCAATGCTTCGCCGCTGATGATTTTACCAGTTACCATATTTACCTTTGGCTGTATGTATATACTAAATTGCTCTGTCTCCAAGGCTTCCACTATATCATTCTCAATCTGCTTTTCTAGCAACATATCTCTACGCATTTTTTCATCAAAAAAAGCATAGTTCGCATAAAACTTTCCTTTTATCGTCTTCATTGCCATAGTGGCATAATCTTTCATAATTGTCGTTGGCATGGTAGAATCAAGAGCTACACAGATACCAAAAGCAGGCAATACCTTACATGCAAGTTTAACGCTTGCAATTTTCCTACTAAGATTCACTGTTATATCCACTAGTTCTTGCTCTTCTATAAATGGTACCAACATCCCAAAGTTATCCGCTCGAAATTGAGATATAATCGTATCCTCGTTCTCATACTGTCTTAATCCGTCACTAATTGCTATCAATATGTTATCGCCTGCATCTCTGCCACAGAACTCATTAACTGTTTTAAAATTGGCAATATCCAAGACAATCATAGCAAATTTCTTTTGGGGATTTTCAAGCATAATTTCAGCTGATTTATATAGAAAAGTACGAAAATTGTACAAATTAGTTATAGGGTTGCGATTACTTTCCATATTATGCTCTGCCATTTTTCGTAGAGAATACATATAAAGTTCATTCTTTGTTTCATCTGTATTAGAAGGAAGACTATTCATAACATCATTATTTTCCTCATCATATGCCATCAGATCACCACCTTTTGTATACTATGTTTTAATTATATCTCATTTTGGATATTATTTCTACACAATATGACAATTTATGCACAACATTTTGGATTCCGCCACGAAAAAGCAATTAGAATCTTTTTTATTGACATTTCCCCATTTCTCTAGTATATTTTAGTAAAAAAAAAGAGGTATGAAAATGTGGTTTTTATTTGCGTTGTTTACTACCCTTTCTTGGGGTAGTGCTGATTTATTTTATAAAAAAGGGTCACACAGTAATGATAAGTTTAGTCATATCAAAATCGTAATCATGGTTGGTTCTGTTATGGGAATACATGGTTTTTGGTACATGTTATCAAACAATATTCAATTCTCACCATTTCAGATGATACGCTATTTTCCTGTATCCTTTTTCTATATCTTATCAATGATCATTGGATATATAGGACTTCGATATATTGAATTATCTATTTCTTCTCCTGTACAAAATTCATCTGGCGCAATTACAGCGATACTACTTTTCTTATTTTTCAAGCAAGATATTGGTTGGATAGAAATCGTAGCAATAATCGTAATCTCTACTGGTGTATTCGCTCTTGCATTATTGGAAAAAGAAAAAGAAAATTATGAACTTTCGCTTAAAAAGGAAAAAATTGACCCTAAATACCAAATAGGTTTTCTTGCCATTCTATTTCCAGTCTTATACTGCATTATCGACGGACTTGGAACTTTTGCAGATGCAATTTATCTTGATGAAATGGCTCTTATTAGTGAACAAGATGCGTTACTAGCTTATGAATTTACATTTTTTATTTGTGCCGTAATTGCATTCTTTTATTACACCCTTATTAAAAAACAAAAACTCAATTTAATTAAGGAACGAGATAAAGGGTTTGCAGCAATTTTTGAAACCATCGGACAATTCTTCTATGTATTTGCAATGTCAGGTAGTGCCATAATAGCCGCACCACTTATTTCATCTTATAGTATTGTTTCTGTCATTTTGTCACGAATTTTCTTAAAAGAAAAACTATCGAAAAAGCAATATGTAGTAATACTTTATGTAATCCTTGGAATTATCTTACTCGGTATTGCGGATGAATTATAATACATAGTTTTTTT
>CAYYVJ010000153.1:0-3172 GCA_964475115.1 uncultured Lachnospiraceae bacterium | reverse complement strand
TTGGAGTATGTCAACAAGAGGTTAGAAAGCGAGAAGAAGAACGGAAACTGGATGAACAGACGCATTCGAGAACTAGAGGGCGAAGTCGATAAATTTAAAAACAGACCTCTGTGGAAGCAGATCTTGGATGATTTGAAACCAAAGATTTGATTTTAATGGAAGAGATTATAGTTGCAAAATTGTAGATGTAAAATTATTTCCACAGTGTTATGCAGCAGTTGCAAATCGATTGGGGAATATGGCGCCGGAACAATTAATTGTTGATATAGGTTCCAAAACTGTAGATGTGGCACATACTAAAAACCACAGACCAGTTGAAACAGAATGCCCTAGTTGCCCGTATGTCCGGAGATGAGTTTTATGTGCTTATTTATGGATATTTATCACGTAAAGAGGCTGAAGATGCTATCCGTACTTTGAGAAAAGGTATAAGTCAGGCTACCTTTTTGCTACCTAATGGCTCACCCCTCAATATTCGTGTCTCTGCAGGAGTTGCCTGGTATCCGGAACATGCAACCTCCTATGAAAAACTACTTAAATATGCCGATTTTGCTATGTACCAAATGAAACATACTACAACGATAAAAAAATAAAAAAAAATTGCACAACCAACAACTTTATGTTATTATCAAGTTGTTGGTTTTGAGTTTCAAAGTTTTAAATTTCAAAGTTTTAAATTAAAAGATGAGGAGAAAAATAATGAGAAAAATGAAAAGAATTGTTAACATGTTAATTTGTGTATTATTAGTTTTTACAGTAATGGGCTGTGGTTCTAAGGAAGAAGACAGCTTAGAGAGGGTAAAAGAAGCTAAAAAATTGACTGTTGTTGGAAGTGGAGGATATCCCCCATTTAATTATATTGATGGTGGTGAAGTAGTTGGTTTCGATGTAGAGGTTGGAGAAGAGATAGCCAAGAGATTGGGAATAGAGCTAGACTATGTAACATCAGACTGGGACGGTCTAATAGAAGGTCTTAGAAGCAGTAGGTATGATGGGATTTTAGGAAGTATGGCTATTACTGATGAACGTTTGAAAGTGGTTGATTTTACAACACCATATTATTATTCAGGTGCACAATTATTTACTACTAAAGATTCTAATATAACGGATGTAAGTGAAATGGAAGGAAAATTGATAGCCGTTGCTACGGGTACTAATTTTGCACAGGATGCAGAAGGATTGGGAGCTGAAGTTACATATTATCAGGATGATAATGCAACTATGATGGAGTTAGTTAATGGAAGAGTTGATGGAGTAATTACAGATCGAATTGTAGGAATTACAGCAATGAAAGAGTTATCAGGCGGTGAAAACATTCAAAGTGTAGGAGAATTACTACGACTTGAAAGTATGGGAATTGCTATGAACAAAGATGATTCTGAATTATTAGAGCAAATAGATGAAATATTAGAAGAGATGCATACAGATGGTACTCTTACCCAGATAAGCCAAAAGTGGCTCGATGGCGAAGATGTTTCAATAAAATAAAAGATAAGGTAGGTAAAAAATATGGGAGCTTGGACTTTTGAAGTCATTCCCGAATATTTTCTTTCGTTTTTAAATGCAGCTAAGATGACAGTTGTTGTCACCGTGATAGGGATTACTATTGGTATAGCGTTGGGTATTATACTTGCACTAATGAGGATTTCAAAATATAAAATTCTGTACATTCCTGCAAAGTTTTACATATGGATTATAAGAGGTACACCTTTATTACTTCAACTCTTGTTGATATATTTTGGATTAGTAAACTTTATTAGACTTGATAATCTGCCATCAGCTTTCTTGGCGCTAGGATTTCATAATAGTGCATATATCGCAGAAATATTCCGTGGAGCAATTCAGGGGATTGACCGTGGTCAACGGGAAGCTGGATTGTCTATTGGCATGACAAATATAAAAGTAATGAGAAGGATTGTTTTTCCTCAAGCTTTAAAAAGAGCAATTCCGCCATTGAGCAATCAATTGATTATTGCATTAAAAGATTCATCATTGGCTAGTGCTGTGGCGATTCCAGAATTGCTATTATATGCAAGGCAATTAGGTTCTTCAAATTTTATGCTTATGGAAATGCTTAGTATAGCAGCTATTTATTATCTAATATTGACTTCTATGTTGACAGCACTAGCAAATATGATAGAAAAAAAACTAAATGTAAGTGATTATAAAGTTGTGGAGTGAAGATAAAATGATGATAAAAGCGAGTAAAGTTAATAAATGGTTTGGAAAAAACTGTGTTTTAAATAATATAGATTTTGAAGTAGCAGAGAATGAAGTTGTAGTCATTATAGGATCAAGTGGTTCAGGGAAAAGTACGTTGTTACGTTGCCTTAATTTTTTGGAGAAGGCACAAAAAGGAACAATTAGAATAAATGAAAAACAAGTAACATCTAAGAGTAAAAATCTACATTTAATTAGACGTGATGTAGGAATGGTTTTTCAACATTTTAATTTATTTCCTCACAAAACCATATTAGAAAATGTTATGGAGGGAATGGTTCAGGTACTACAAATACCTTTAGAGGAGGCAAAACAGCAATCATATGATTTGTTAGATAAAGTCAACATGAAAGAAAAGGCAGATACTTATCCAGCTATGATATCAGGTGGACAAAAACAAAGAGTGGCAATTGCTAGGGCGTTAGCTATGAATCCTAAAATTATGCTGTTTGATGAACCTACTTCTGCATTGGATCCGGAAATGGTAGGAGAAGTTTTAAAAGTAATGAAGGATCTTGCAAAAGAAGGAATGACTATGGTCATAGTTACACATGAAATGGGATTTGCAAAAGAAGTGGCAGACAGAGTCATCTATATGGATGAAGGCTCTATTATAGAAGAAGGGACTCCCGAAGAAGTTTTCAATACCCCCAAAAAAGAAAGAACAAAAGAATTCATATCACAAATAATTGCATAAAAGTAAGAATATATTCGATAAATATAAAAAAAAGATGTCAAGCATTTTTGAAAATGTCCCAATAAATACTAAACATTAGCACCAGTTTTTCTGGTGCTAATTCACTTTTTAAGCGATGATGTCATCATTCCAGTGATGTTCTTGCATTTTAACGAATCTCCAAAATTCCTGCCTTCTCCAAGGGTGGTGCATAGTCGGTATGTTGCGCTTTACTGTTTTGGCTTTAACTGTTACAAGATCAAAGTTTTTTGAAAG
>CAYYVJ010000152.1:0-3218 GCA_964475115.1 uncultured Lachnospiraceae bacterium | reverse complement strand
ATATAAGCTATTTAAAGAGGATGTTAGGTTAAACCGTTCAAAAGCAGCAAGAGTAGAATTTTTGACTACGGTTCACTATATTGAAAAATATTTAAAAGCAGGGAATAAAATATTGGATTTAGGTGCTGGTGCAGGAGAATATAGCTTGCATTTTGCGGGTGAAGGATATGATATAACAGCGGTGGAGCTTGCCCAGGTCAATATAGAATCGTTTAAAAAGAAAATTGAGCCGAATATGAAAATAGATTTGCGCCAAGGAAACGCACTTGATTTATCAGAATTTGAAGAAGAATCTTTTGATATAGTACTTTTGTTTGGACCTCTTTATCATTTGGAAAACGATATTGATCGTCAGACTTGCATTAAAGAAGCTATGCGAGTATGCAAAGCAGATGGTACAATCTTCTTTGCATTTATCTCGAATGATATGGTTATTTTAACTGAGTTTTATTATATGCCAGGATTTTTAAAGGAAGACTCATATGACCACGATACTTTTAAGGTTGTGGATTACCCTTTTGTATTCTTTACCTTAGAGCAAATGAGGGAAATGCTTACTCGTGCAGGGCTTCATATAATAAATGAGGTTGCATCGGATGGAGTGAGTGAAATGATTGAGGATAAGATAAATAGCTTAGATGATGAAAATTATGATATGTATTTAAAGTATCATCTTTACTGTTGTGAAAAACCTGAAATGTTAGGTCGAAGCAATCATTTATTATTTAGTGCAAAAAAGAAAAAAAATAAGGAAGCCTAAGCTTCCTCATTCTCCGCCTGGACCATCTCTACGAGGCACTTCATCGGGAATTACATTAGTTGCATTGGAAGGTTTAGGCTTATCAATCTCAGGGATATCACCATCACCATATTCCGTATTAAAATCATAATCTAGATTTATTACATCCTGTGCCCCAGAACGTTTACTGGGAGTACCTTTATTGTTTTTTGAATAATCCATGTTTGACACTCCTTTCTAGGAAATTAGTATTTGTACTAAAGTGATAAAATATACACCTACAAATTATATTATTAAAGAGGAAAAAATGATTTTAAATTTAACCATTGGAAGCCAGACGATTAAATATGAACTAGTTAGAAAAAATGTGAAAAATATAAATATAAGGATTCGCCCAGATAAAAGCATTTATGTATCTGCAAATACAAGAGTTTCTGTGAAAGAAGTGGAAGCTTTATTGCTTGAAAAGTCAGATTGGATTTTGAAGGCATTATCCCATTATGAACAAAGAAGTAATAAACAAGAAGAGTTTATATTAAAGGATGGAGCAAAGATTCGCCTTCTAGATAAAGAATATCAGATTAGGATATTAGAGGATTACAGTAACAAAATAGAAATGGATTCACAAATTATAACTTTTTATTTAAAAGAACTTTCAAATATAAAAAAATTAGAAACCATGTGGGATAAATGGTATAGCTCTTATGTAAGAGAAATTATTGGAGCAGCAGTTGAACGAATCTACCCACTTTTTAAACCCTATGGAGTAGGAATGCCCAAGGTCAAATATAGAACCATGAAAACGCGCTGGGGAAGCTGCGCAGTACATGGTGGTAGCATTACATTAAATAACAAATTAATTCATTTTCCAATGGAATGTATCGAATATGTGGTAGCACATGAATTGGCACATTTTATTCATCCCAATCATAGTAATAAGTTTTATGAGTTACTATCTGAAGTAATGCCAGATCATATGGTGAGGAGAAAATTGATGAGAAAATAAGAAAGGATTTAAGGGGGGAGATAAGAATGGAATTAGTAAATAATGTGAAAGATGTGGCACTTATTTTTGAAGGTGGCGGAATGAGAGCAAGTTATACGGCAGGTTTTTTGAATAACCTTCTTGAAAATGAACTTTATTTTGACTATGTTGCAGGCATATCAGCAGGATCAAGCCATAGCGCCAATTATATATCCAGAGATAGCTCGCGTTCAAAAAGATCTTTTGTAGACTTTGTTTTAGACCCTAACTTTGGCAGTTGGAAATCGTTTTTCAAAGGGGAAGGATTTTTTAGAGCAGAATATATTTATGAAGAAACACCTTATCCTGGTGCAGCTTTGCCATTTGACTTTGAAACATTTATGGCAAATCCAGCAAAACTGAGAATAGGGGCATTTGATCAAAGCAGTGGTGAAATGATTTATTTTTCAAGAGAGGATATTCATAGTATGGAAGACCTAATGAAAATTGTTCGTTCTTCTTCCTCTATGCCTATTTTTATGCCTCCCACGCAGTTTGGTGAAAGCTTTTATGTAGATGGAGGGCTTGGCGGTGGGGTAGCACTTGATATTGCCAAGAAGGATGGGATGAAAAAGTTTTTTGTAATTTTAACCAGACCAAAAGGATATAGAAAGAGTCCCGTTAAATACAGAGGTACGATAAAAGCATATTATCGTAAATATCCCCATGTAGTAGAGGCAATGCTTACACGTCATATTTTATATAATCAAACGCTAGAAGAACTTGAACAGCTAGAGAAAGAAGGGAAAGCTTTTCTAGTGTATCCAGATACTATGCCAGTGTCAAATAAGGAAACGAATTATAATAAATTAAATGAAAGTTACGTGCTAGGTTATAATCAAGGAAAAAGGGATTTGCCTAGGTGGAAAGAGTTTCTGGGAATGTAATGATAAAAAAATAATATTATAGAGGAATTTTAATAATGAAAAAACCAAAGATGTCAATTCAGATGATAACAATGCTTGCTATATTAACGGCTTTAACTATAATTATTGAGCGTCTTATATCAATAAGACTACCTTTTATCGCAATTAGTTTTCAATTCATACCAATTGTAATATGTGCTATTCTTTTTGGTCCTATTTATACTGCTATCATGTGCTTTGCTAGCGATATGATTGGTTTCTTTTTATTTCCTGTAGGATCATTTTTCCCCGGTTTTAGCCTTTCGGCTATTTTAACAGGATTATTATATGGATTCTTTTTGTATAAAGATAAACATATAAAGACTAAAAATATTCTAGTAGCATCATTTATAGTGAATTTTATAATCAATGCCGGCTTAGGCACTTTTTGGCTATACCTTATGATGGGTAATAGCATCCTTGCATATATACCGATGAGAATTGTGAAAGCAGTAGTAATGTTCTTTTTAGAGGTATTTGTTATTAAATTTATTATAGTAAAGGGATATATTAAAAAGAGTATACAAGAGGCATAGACTACCATAAAAGC
>CAYYVJ010000151.1:0-3247 GCA_964475115.1 uncultured Lachnospiraceae bacterium | reverse complement strand
GCTTCATTAGAATCTTATGATTATAAAGTTACACAAGGAATTCCCACAGGAGAGGAACTTTATGCTAGAGGTGAAATGACAGCCTATGGATACCGATGCGTTTATAAAAAAACAGAGGGGAAAAAAGAATATTCAATAGAGGTTTCTACAAGCTATGATTTGGTTTGGACAAATGAATTAGGTCAAGAAGAAAGTGAAGCTTATGAGGAAAGTTATTATTATATAGTAGAGAGACCATATAGCTATTGGGAAGTGGAAGAACTAAAGCTATATTATCCTAGTAAGTTAACCATAAATAACAATGTGTTGGATGGAGGGTGTGTAACATTAGATTCTGGCTATAGACCAACTGTAAAAATAAAAGGAAATATGGAAATCAATAGTCATATTAAAGAGCCAGAATATCTAGAAAGGATCTCTTTAGATGGGGGAACGATAAATGGTGGAAATGAAAAACCAAGTGTAGAAGAGAATGATTTTTCTGAATATGCCGAAGATTCTGTTGGAGAAATCATGGTAAAGAATGATTTCTTTTCTATAGACGGAGAAGTTTTGTTAGATGATTCAGAACGTATTTCTGTAGGCACAGGTCCAAATCATTCATCTAATCAGGAACCTATATCAGTTTATAAAGATGGACTTTATCTATCTCACAGTAAGGAAAATGGCTCTTACTCTTCTTCTGCTACAGCTTACTATGAAGGATACTTTTTTAATATGTCAGCTAGTAATATTGCAAAAACAGTTCCAAATATAAATCCTGTAATAGTTCATACCCCTACCGTTTGTATAGGAAGTGTTTCAGATGGGAAGGGATTTAATCAACTAGTAGTCCCTGACATGGAAAAACCCTCTTTGATCCTTGGAGAACCTTTTACAGTAGAGGTGTCTCTATATGGTTTGCATAGATCAATAAAAGGTTATGGTAGAAGAGACTATTTCAATCATACAAAAGAGATTCAAGTAAAGTTTCCATTTGAAGTTATTTACAATAATAAACGAGTTGATCCAGAAACATGGATATCTATGGGGAGAGGGCAAACGTTTATCCTGCCAGTAGAAGTAAAAGAAGATTTCTACAATATTTCTTACCGTACCCTTGCTAATAATATAGATGCACCTTCTAATGGACGAGAAAGAGAGGAAGAATATGCAAACTTAGACAGGGATAATTATGTGGCAAGGGATTCTGTTTCAGTAGAAGTTGTGGGAAGGCTATATGATTTTAAGGTAACTGATATTATAGATTATCCTAGGTGGAGTGGCATTTTCAAAACACCATTAGCCGTGGCTGAAAATATTAAGGGCTACAGTGTAGGAAATCGCAATAAGAACGGAGTACTACAAAATATAAGTCCTATTTTTACCTTACCCATCATACCAGGAAGTAATTCTGTTAACCAGGAGTCTGGTGCAGTTAAAACAGGCTATCATTTTAAATATCAGGTAAGGACGATAGGAAACTTCTATGATGAAGGAGATCGTATTTTTATAGAACCTAGCTTCTATTATGTAGACTACAAGGGAGGAAATAGGCAAGAAGTGGATTTGTATTATTGTGAAACAGATAATGAAATCTATAGCCATCTACTTTCTTTAGGCCATGAAATTCAGATTTATCCAAGCAGTAGAGAGCAATCAAGTGAAAGTTATGCAATACAAACATGGTCTGGGGAGTACTATATTCCTCAAAAGGTTCATGCAATTAAAAAAGGAACAAAGTTACCAAACCATGGAATTGATAAAACCACATGGTTAAGGGAAGGGTATTTAATTGTCAACTTTAATATATGGGCATTAAATGAAGGGGAGAAAAGACTTAATTATAGAAATAAAGAAAATGAAGTTTTGGGATTTTGTAATATGTGGAAAACGGAGGGATTTTCTTATTTTAAAGTGGATAATGAGGGAAATACTTTTTACTTACAGGATGGAGACGTATTATTCTATGATACAGATAAAAGTATTTTAGGAGATTACAAAATAATGGGAACTCACTAGGAAAGCCACTTGACAAAAATATAACTGCAATGTAAACTAAACGTAATCATATAAAAAAGGCTAGGAAGAGAAGAGTAAGTAATGGAATTGTGGCAGAGAGTCCCGCTTGGTGGAAAGGGATACAAGAGAAGTTACTGAAGATGGTCTTGGAGCTTTGCATCTAAGCAGTTACTGTTAGGTTGTGACGAGAGCACCCGTTAACGTGCAAGCTGATTGTTTGAATTCAGCTACTAAGTTTTACATTGTGAAATGTAAATAAATTAAAGTGGTACCACGAGAAATACCCGCAAGAGATAGTCTCGTCTTTAATAATATACTTAAATTTAAGTATACTATTAGGACGAGATTTTTTTCAAGCAAAAATCTATCTTATTTATATAGAAAAAAGGAGAGAGAATAGAATGAATAAAGGTCCGTATTATATAACAACTGCAATTGCATATACATCAGGTAAACCACATATTGGGAATACTTATGAGATTATACTTGCAGATAGCATTGCGAGATTTAGAAGACAACAAGGATATGATGTATTTTTCCAAACAGGAACGGATGAACATGGACAAAAGATTGAGGATAAAGCAGAGGCAGCAGGTGTAGGAAATCAAGAATATGTAGATAAAATAGCTGGCGAAGTAAAAGATATCTGGAATTTAGTAAATACCTCTTATGATAAATTTATTCGTACGACAGATGAATACCATGTAAAGCAAGTTCAAAAAATATTTAAAAAGTTGTATGAACAAGGCGATATTTATAAAGGGTTTTATGAAGGTATGTACTGTAAGCCTTGTGAATCCTTTTATACTTCATCTCAATTAGTAGATGGAAAATGCCCGGATTGTGGTGCTGAAGTAGAGCCTGCGAAAGAAGATGCCTATTTTCTTAAGTTAAGCAACTACTCTGAACGTCTTATTGAACACATTAAGACTCACCCAGAATTTATTCAACCAGAGTCTAGAAAAAATGAAATGTTAAATAATTTCCTATTGCCTGGAGTTTTAGATTTATGTGTTTCTAGAACCTCATTTAAGTGGGGAATTCCAGTTGATTTTGCACAAGGACATGTAGTATATGTATGGATTGATGCTTTAAGCAACTATATTACTGGACTTGGATATGATGTAGATGGTAATAATGGTGATTTATATAAGAAATATTGGCCTGCAGATTTACATTTGATTGGTAAAGATATTTTAAGATTCCATACTATTTATTGGCCTATTATGTTAATGGCTCTTGATCT
>CAYYVJ010000150.1:0-3330 GCA_964475115.1 uncultured Lachnospiraceae bacterium | reverse complement strand
CTTCTAGAGGATCTCCAATCTCAATATTTAACTTTCTTCTTAATTCCATGGGTAAAGTGAATCTCCCAAGTTCATCAATTTTTCTTACTACACCTGTGTCTTTCATAAGTTACTTCCTTCCGTTGGTTTCCGATTATGATATTAAACATATTTTCTAGATATAGGAAATTAGTCCTAATAAAAAAATAACATGTTTGTCATTTTTTGTCAATTAAAATAGCGGATTATTATAAAAGAAATAAAGTCGACTTCGGTGAGCTACCAAACTTTTTCTTGTGCATTTTATAAAAATGTGAGTAATTATTAAAGCCTGCATTAACACTTGCTTCTAATAAAGATTGTCCTTTTTGCGCTAGTTCATGTGCAAGTAAAAGTCTTTTTGTATTAATATATTGGTTTATGGTATATCCTGTAATTGCTTTAAAAATTCTACAAAGATAGTACTTGTTAATAAAGAATTTTTCTGCTAACAAATCCAAAGATAAAGGTTCAACAAGATGCTCATTTATATATTGAATGATATTCTTGATTCGTTCATCTTCAATGGTGGGAACGGATAGAGGTTCTTTAATGTGATTAAGCAAGTAAAGAAATTCTAATAGTACATATTTGGCAATATTATATGCACCTTCTTTGAGGTAATGATTCATTTTCATGATGAGGTGATACATTTCACGGTCTACGATTTCCCCGGGAATTTGGCAATGGCTTCCAAGACCTCTATTTATAAAGATGGACTCTAGTTCTTTGCAATGATTCTTATCAAAGAAATCCAACTTTAGGTTAATTATGACTCGTTCATATTTGTCTGTGGATAAGAATACATTATGGTGCAACTCAAAAGGTCTAGCGATGTAAATATTATGAGGGTGTGATTGATATATATTTCCTTCAATGTGAAAATTTGCATTGCCACTTATAAATAGAAAAATCTCGTAACTATCATCATGGTTATGCAGCCTAAATTCCCTATCGTTTTTAGGAGCATAATCAATTGTATAAACATAATCGTATCCATCATGATGGTCTTTGTCATAAAATTCATTGATAATTTCATCTACCATAATAATCTCTCATCCTTATAAGCTTACTTTCTATTAGTTTATATAATAAAGTCAAGATATGCAATGTTTTTGTCAATAATGATGGAGAAAAATACTGGAAGTCTGTTATTCTGAAATAAGAAAGTTGAGTATGTAATCTGAGTATGTAAGCCGAAAGGAGATTTGTATGTTTGTTTTCAGTAAAAACACAAAAATTGTATCAGAGGATAAAAGAAAGCCTGTAATTAATGCAGTTCGAATACTTGAAAGAGATAGAAATAAGTTGTTTTTAGATTCTTCTTGTCCTTCTAATGAAATAGTATTAGAAGAAGGCAATCTAGAAGAGGAACAATATGAGATAAAAGTAGAAAATAATTCCCTGAAAATAGTAGCAGGTGATCAATTAGGTTTTATTTATGGACTTTTGTATTTAAGTGAAAAGTATCTTAATATTAAACCATTTTGGTTTTGGATGGATCAGAATATTGAAAAACTAGAAAAAATAGAAATTGCAGACAGCTATTTTAAATCCGAAAAGGCAAAAGTGCGCTTTCGTGGTTGGTTCTTTAATGATGAAGTATTAATGATGAAATGGAAGCACAATCATAATAAAAAAGAGGGATGGCAAATGGCCTTTGAAGCTCTTTTGAGAAATGGTGGCAACATGGCGATTCCAGGTACAGATAACATGTCTCGTGAAAATAAAGACCTTGCAAACGATATGGGACTTTGGATTACCCATCATCACGCAGAACCTCTAGGAGCAGAAATGTTTGTACGTGCTTTTCCTGACGTAGAACCAAACTTCTTGGAGCATTTGGAATTGTTTTATCAGATTTGGGAAGAAGCGGTTATTAGTCAAAAAGATTGTAAAGTAGTATGGAATTTATGCTTTAGAGGACAAGGGGACTCTCCGTTTTGGTCAAGTGATACCAGTGGTCAGTTTGACACACCCAAAAAGCGAGGAAAGTTAATTAGTGATTTAATTAAAAAGCAATGTGAGATTGTAAAAAAACATATTGATAACCCAGTTTTTTGTACAAACTTGTATGGTGAAATTATGGAGCTATATGAGCAAGGTCACCTTGAGCTAGATGCGGATATTATAAAGGTTAGGGCAGATAATGGTTTTGGGAAAATGGTAACCCGAAGACGTGATGGACATAGTCTAAGAGTTTCTTCTATGCCTGATAAAAATGATGTAAGTGCACAGGGAATTTATTATCATGTTTCTTTTTATGATTTACAAGCGGCCAACCATATAACCATGTTGCCTAACTCCGTTTCTTTTGTGAATAAAGAATTATCAGAAGTTCTTGCAAACGGTGGAGATGACTTCTGGGTGATTAATTGTTCAAATGTAAGACCTCATGTCTATTACCTAGATGCGATTAGAAAGAAATGGTTTGGTAAAAACATCACCGATGAAATACAAAGTAAAGAATTTGTAGCTGATTATTATAATGGAAACACAAAAATTGCTGATTGCTACAAAGGCTATTCAGAGGCAATGATTCCTTATGGTGAACATGAAGATGACCATATGGGAGAACAGTATTATACGGAGAATTTAAGAATTATTGCACATCAATTTATTGTAGATCGTTTCAATGGTGCAAAGGGGCTTAAATGGATCGTCGGAGAGGGCAGTTTAAAAGAACAAACAAAAAAGCTTTGTGATTTGTGTAGAAAAGGATTCGAAAAGCTAGAAAAATACTATTGTTATTGTGAGAGGGTAGCGGCAGAATTAAATGGAAAAGAAAAGGAATTGTTTGATGCAACTTTATTTCTACAAGTAAAGATACATTACTTTGGTGCCAAAGGTGTAATTTTGTTTGGAGATGCATATGCAGCATATGAAGAGAATGATTATAAAAAGGCATTTGTCCTATTTGGTAAAAGTGTGGAATGTTTTGAATATGCAAATGAGCAAATGCGTGCAGCAGAATATGGGGTATGGGAAGATTTTTATCTAAATGATTGTCTTGCAGATGTAAAGCATACAGCATATATGATTCGAAAGGCTATGGGAGTAATAAGAGAATTGGGAGATAATGCAAGACATGACAGCTGGTATCGTGAGTATTGTTATCCTAAAGAAGACCAAAAAGTATTTTTGCTGTTAGTAACGGATAACCATATGACAGACTGGGACTTATACAATGTTATGAAAGAAAAAGTAGTGCTATAGAGGGTTACCTCCCAATATAATAATAATAGAATCTTTTAAGTAGGAGAAACTATGTTAAATTATATTTGGGCGTTTATGATTTTGATTGGAGTAATT
>CAYYVJ010000149.1:0-3361 GCA_964475115.1 uncultured Lachnospiraceae bacterium | reverse complement strand
ATTCAGGTAGTTTTCCATTAGGAGATATACAAATATATAGCCTAGCAATGGATTCTTACCCTAAAGAGGTAAGTGAGTTAGGATTAGAAACACTAGAAAATGTCAAAATAACCGCCAATAAAATAGTAGGAACCATCAATGTGTTTAAAAACAAAATCCTCACATTAAGTATTCCTTATAGTGAGGGATGGAGTGCAAAGGTAGATGGAGAATACGCGGAACTACTGGAAGTCAATACGATGTATATGGGGATAGAACTAGAAGCAGGAGACCATGAAATAGAGTTGACCTATCGTACTCCAGGTATTGCCCTTGGGGGTATGATTAGTATAGTAGGGATGTTTCTATTTCTGATATCATTTTGCTATCATGGTTCGCATAGAATGATTCACTAATTTATTTCCTTGATATTCTAATTTTAATGAAAAGAGGGGCTCGTTGTCTTCTATTAACTTGTGGAAAATCAAATCTCCTTCCCATAAGTTCAAACTGGCCAGCTCTTTTTTTGCTACCCATTCTAGAACTCCTTCATCACAATCTATTAATTCCCCAGTAAAATCATCTGAAGTATATAAAAAGATATATTCATTATCCCAACCATCAGCTATAAAGGTGAGAATTCCACGGAGTCTAAAAGAATGTAGCGTCAACCCAGTCTCTTCTTTCACCTCGCGAAGAAGACATTCTTCAGGAGTCTCTCCATCTTCAAAACGTCCGCCTACTCCGATCCATTTATCTTTATTTACATCATTGGCTTTTGAAATACGGTGTAGCATTAGATAGCTTTCATCTTTTTCTATATAGCATAGGGTAGATAGTTTCATGTGGGGTCCTTTCTTTGGTGGATGATATGTAATAACGATGTATTTATTCTACAAGAAGCGAATGAGATAGTAAATAGAAAATAGTACGAATTTCCTGGAATTATATGCTGCATATAAAGTTTATATGTTATACTGATAAAAAGGGGAAAAAGGGGGAAAATCTATGATTTATGTACCAATATTAAAGAACAGACAACAAGAAATGAAAATTGTAAAAGATTTAAATATGTGTTTTTCAGAAAAATTAATACCGCTAATAGAGATTGTTAATGAAGAGTATAAGAAAAGATATTTAGTGAATGAATTAACAGGGGAAATTGAATATGAAATAAAGTCGGGTAATAAAAGAAAAACAAAGGTAGAACTAGAAGCTACAGATGAAGACATAATAACTCTTCAAAACTTAAGTAAAAGACTGGGCGATAAAAAAGCATTTATAGATTATTTCAGATTTAAAGAAGAAGAATATCCTAAAGTAAAATTGGATTTAAAAGGAGTTGAGCTTTCACTTATTTTAAGTCGTAATTTTGATTTGTATAAAAGTAAACTTTTAGGATTGTCTTCCTATAACAACTTGATACCTGTGATTTCAGTTAAGAAGCAATTTCCTATTAGTGTAGGTGAATTAGAGCGTTTGATAATAGAAGTTCAAGAAAAAACTCCTATTATTGCGCTAAGAGTAACTGCAGATATGCTAGATGATTATGAAGGAATCATCAAAAGATGCTTGCGTAAAGAGGATTATTTCTTATTCGATATAAGGGAACAAAGTGTAGAAGCACGGTTTATGGAGCTTATGGATGTGATGGAGTTTAACCTTGAAGGGAAAATGATTTTACTTAATTCACCAAGAAAATTAAGCGTAAAAAACAAACAATATGAAGAATTCGATTTTACAGATTTAATTGATAATTCAGCACTAGAGGCTTATAAGGAATATAACTTTGATGGTGTAGGGGATTATGCAGGGTTAAGAGATATTTTACCTGAATATCAAGCTGGAAGTAAGAATATGGGGCATGCGTTAGCATTATTATTCATTAAAGAAAGAAATAAATTTTTTTCTTTAATGAATAACAACTCTAGATTAGGTATGTCAGGATATATCAGTATTATTAATAAAATATTAGCAGAAAAATCAAAAGTAGATCCAGATGGTGATTGCCCAGCCATTTGTAAGATAGAGAGAATAGAGAGTTCCGGTAATTGGAGTACTTGGAATTACATAACTTTAGCAAGAACTATTCATCAAATTTATAAATCAATGTAAAAAGAAACACCAACCTTGGAAACAAGGTTGGTGTAATGTTATTGGTATATTATTGAAGGGGAAATGGTGTTTTTATAGAACCACTGATAATCGATTTCGTATATCTGTGAATAATTATTTTCTAAAAAAGACCACTGTTTTTGATATTTTAGCTTCATACATTTTTTGAAAATAGAATTAATTGTAGTTTTAGAAGCATTTGTTATTATATTTTGAATCATATCTTCCCTTGATAAGGAAGCGTTTTGTTTGAAATGTAATGCAAGTTCTCTTTTGGTCAGAATACTTAACTGATTATGAGGTGATATGCTAGTAGAGTGAGATGCCTTTTTTATTGCTTTAAACTTATATTGTCCGTTTTTAGTAATTCTATAATCATAGAGACCACATTCTGGTGGAAGAATATCTTTAACACATTCACTTCTGCTGCTAGAGCATATAACATATACCTTTTCGAACACATACAAATAATCCTGTAATTGTTTTTCAAGTCTAAGTAAGTTATCTAAGTCTGTTTTTATCTCATATGCAATGCTTGTTCCGTTTATTTTACAGAGGTCGGCTCTACTTTCTCCAACTTTTAATTCAAAAATTGATATATGGTTTTTTGACTTAAGCAATATATTGTTAATAAAAGAAGATTTTACTGAGGTTTCATTTGGATAATATTTTAAAATAATGTCATTGTATAATTCTCTTGGTTTAATAATAGTACCATTATTTGAACTATTTGTATCTAAAACTCTAGATAGTATGTCGGATAGATCAGCATTTGTTTTAAGTGGAGAATAGAGATTGAACAATTCTTGCGCTATATCAAAATTTAACATATGCTCTCCTTTTCTCAAGTCAACTATTGGTTATAAAGTATTATACCAAAAGTCAAGAAAAAACAACAGTAAGAAAAAATTGACCTCAAAGGTTAATTGTGGTACGATGTGATAAATATAAGGGAGGGGGATTGCGTTGATATTACACTATGCTTCAACTAGAGATGAAAAGATCTTTCGAAACGAAAGATTAATAAAAAAATATTATGGAAAAGATAGTACTAAAATATCAATTAGATTAACAGAATTTCAAGCAGCCAATAATTTAGGAGAGATTCCAGACACTCCTCCACCTAGACGTCATAAGCTTCAAGGAAATAGAAAGAATTGTTGGGGAATAGATTATTCAAAAAATTATAGATTTATATTAGAGCCATATGGGGACTTTGATATAAATGACTTATCTACAATAGTAGAAGTTAAAATAGTATCATTAG
>CAYYVJ010000148.1:0-3388 GCA_964475115.1 uncultured Lachnospiraceae bacterium | reverse complement strand
GTTTGAAAAGCTTGGAATCGAATATTTCTATACATTAATTGATGATGCAGTAGCACGTGTAATCCGTTCAGAAGGCGGATACATTTGGGCTTGTAAGAATTATGACGGAGACGTTATGAGTGATATGTTGGCAACAGCTTTTGGTTCCTTGGCAATGATGACTTCTGTATTAGTATCTCCAGAGGGTTATTATGAATATGAAGCAGCACACGGAACGGTTCAAAGACATTATTACAACCATCTAAAAGGAATTGAAACATCTACCAACTCTGTAGCAACAATATTTGCTTGGACAGGCGGACTTAGAAAGCGTGGAGAATTAGACAACATAAAAGAATTAACTGATTTTGCTGATAAGTTAGATGCTGCATGTATTAAGACGATTGAAGAAGGAAAGATGACAAAAGATTTAGCTTTACTTTATTCAATGCCAAATCCTGTTATTTTAAACAGTGAGAATTTTATAAAAGAAGTACGAGCTACGTTAGAAGGTATGCTTTAAAAATTTTTACGAATAAAAAAGGGAAGACGGCTGATTATTCAGCCAGTTCTTCCCATTTTTCATATAAAATTGCAAGTTGTTCTTCGAGAACACTTTTTTCTTTGTTTAACTTCATTAGTTCAGCTACATTTGTATAGACTTCTTCTTTCGTAAGTAATTCATCTATTTTTTCATTCCTGTTTTCCAAACGATGAATTTCTTCTTCGGTCTTAGCTAAATCATTTTGCTTCTTTCGAATCCTAGCTTGTTCTTCTTTTTGAGATTTCCAGTCTAGTTTTGTACTAGAAGTAGTATCCTCTATAGGATTGCTAGAAGAGGAGATATCGTTTGAGCTGGCATAGATTCTTGTAAATTCATCCTTTTTCTCGATATAATAATCATAATTTCCAATATAGTTTACAAGGGTTTGATTCGTTAAATCCAGTATTCTAGTGGCTGTTTTATTGATGAAATATCGGTCATGAGATACATATAAAACCGTACCAGTATAGTTATTTAGAGCCTGTTCTAGAATTTCTTTGGAAGAGATATCCAAGTGGTTCGTAGGCTCATCTAAAATCAAGAAATTTGATTCAGAGAGCATAAGCTTAGCCAAAGATACACGACCACGTTCTCCACCACTTAAGTCACCAATTCGTTTAAACACATCATCGTTAGTAAATAGGAATGCAGCAAGAGTATTTCGAATTTCTGTATTCGTTAGGCTAGGATAGGTGTCAGAAATCTCTTCAAAAAGAGTGTTATCCATATTTAATACAGCATATTCCTGATCATAATATCCAATTTTAACTTTAGAACCTAATTTTACTTCACCAGCATCTGCCTCTACTATTTGATTAATTATTTTTAATATTGTAGTTTTTCCAGTACCATTATTGCCGATGATGGCAATACGTTCCCCTCTTTTGATATCAAAGTTGAGAGATGTAAAGAGTGTTTGGCTATCATAAGATTTTGCAAGCTCTGTGACGGTCAAAACATCATTTCCACTTACTACTCTAGGCTCAAGGATAAAAGACATTTGCGCTTCATTTGTAATGGGTTTATCCAAAACTTCAATTTTATCTAACATCTTCTCGCGACTTTCAGCTCTTTTAATTGATTTTTCTCTATTAAAAGAACGAAGCTTCGCAATTACGTCTTCTTGGTGCTTGATTTCTCTCTGTTGGTTTAGGTATTGCTTTATTTGAGCATCTCTAAGCATAGCTTTTTTAACAGCGTAATCAGAATAATTACCTGAAAAAGAAGTGGCTCTACCATTATCTAATTCAACCACCTTTGTAACTACACGATCTAGAAAATATCGGTCATGGGCTACAATAATAACACTACCATTATAATTGATTAAAAAGGTTTCAAGCCAAGCAATAGATTCCATATCCAAATGGTTGGTAGGTTCGTCCAATAGAATAATATCTGGTTTTGTTAGTAGAAGCTTACCCAAGGCCACTCTTGTTTTTTGACCACCAGATAAAGAGGAGATTTCTTTGCTAAATTCTTCTTCCAAAAACCCCAGACCCTTTAATACACCTACAATTTCACTGCGATAGGCATAACCATTTTGTAATTCAAACTCATGAGTAAGTCTCGTATAGGTGTCAAGCATAGAGCTTAATTCATCTTCTTTAGCAGATTTCATTTCTATTTGTAATGTTTGTATTCTAGCTTCTAATTCAATGATTTCTTTTTTTGACTCTAATAAAGAATCATAAATCGTATAACTTCCTAAAAGGTTTTGGTGCTGTGCTAAATAGCCTATGCTTTTGCCCTTTGCTATAGTCACTTCCCCTTCATCTGGAGCCAATTCTTTTATAATTATCTTAAGGAGAGTCGATTTGCCAGCACCATTTACACCGATAACAGCCATTTTCTCTCGTTCTTCAATATGAAAAGAAACATTTGAGAGAATTTGATTGTCTACAAATGCTTTACTTATGTTATTACATGCAAGTATCATAATTTTAAATAATCCAATCTAATAATATTTGTTTTGCTAATTTAATTAAGTTCTTTTCTGCGTTTGCCGCAGTCTCTGTTACTTCTACATGATTTAATTCGCTTTGTCCAAGACCAGCAGCTTTATTGGTAATTAAAGAGATACCAAGAGTAGTCATACCACAATGACGAGCCACAATAGCCTCTGGAACAGTAGACATACCAACTGCATCAGCTCCTAGAGTACGAATACCACGAATCTCAGCAGGTGTTTCATACATAGGACCCTTGAAATAGGAGTAGACACCTTCTTTTACTTCTACATTTACTTTCTTTGCAGCTTCATTAGCCATTAACATAAGTTTTTTATTGTAAACCTCTGTCATATCTTTAAAACGAGGCCCAAACTCATCTAGGTTTGGTCCCATTAATGGTGATGGACAAAGGAAACTCAAATGATCGTTGATTAACATAATGTCCCCTGGGTTTAAGTCATCACGTACTCCACCAGCTGCATTGGTAACTAATAAATATTTAATTCCGAGTTTAGAAAACACTCGAGTAGGGAGAGTAACAATAGACATATCATGACCTTCGTAATAATGAAAACGTCCCTTCATTACAATTACTTTTTTTCCACTTATGGTACCCATAACTAATTTTCCTTCGTGTCCTGGAATAGTAGAGGTTGGGAAATGAGGTATTTCAGAATAATCCATTACAATTTCATTTTTTACTTCATTTGCTAAAGGACCTAATCCAGAACCTAGTATAATTGCTATTTCTGGTTGAAAAGTAAGCTTTTCTTTAATTGCCTGTGCTGCTTCATTTATTTTAATTCTAATATCGTCCATGGTGGGACCTCCTTTTTATTCGAGTATCCTATATAAGTTTTTATACCTTATATTATAGTATAGAAGGGGGGGATTTTCAAGAGAGGGAATAAAGTGA
>CAYYVJ010000147.1:0-3398 GCA_964475115.1 uncultured Lachnospiraceae bacterium | reverse complement strand
AGCTCTAGCATCTGCACCATATTTAATTTCTTTTGCCATAGTTCATATTCCTCCATTTTTTTGTTTATCTATTTTCTAGTAATCTATTTTATTCTACGATTGCCAATATATCATTTTGCTTTACAACGATATATTCTTCATCTTCAAGTTTGATCTCTGTTCCTGAATATTTTGAATAAATTACTTTATCTCCCACTTTAACTTGCATAGTTACTTCTTTTCCATCTACGTTTCCGCCAGGACCTACAGCAACTACTTCTGCCTGTTGAGGTTTTTCTTTTGCTTGACCTGGTAATACAATTCCTGATTTGGTAGTTTCTTCTGCTAATAATTGTTTTAATACAACTCTGTCTCCTAATGGTACTAATTTCATGTGTAATTCCTCCTTAAATAATATGTTAGCACTCGCTCTGATTGAGTGCTAGTTTCTAAGTATTATATTAGTCAATTTTTAACTAATTTGCAAGCTTCCATTTCCTTTATATTCATAATAAATCTTCATTTTTCTTACTTAATCTTTATTTTGCTCAGTTTATTTCGTTTTTTCTTTTTATTTCTCAATCTATCGAATTCCAAAATTTTTGCCCTGGATTAGGGCAGCTTTGAGTCTTCTTTTTGGCCCTAGATAGTACAAAACAGCCACAATATTTACATGTCAACCCACCAATCAAGTGAATACAACTACTGCAGATCGTCAGTCTTTTCTCGTACTCTGCATCAGATACACATTGGTCTTTATCTAAACTTACAATATATTCTTCTATCTTCTTGTACATTTGATCCTCTTGAAGATTTTTAGGTATATTACAGTCACATACTTTTCCCTGTTCCGCCATAAATGACACTCCTTTGTTAGCTTCTTTCAGTCGAGTCTTCTCCAGATGGTATCACAATCTGATTTACTTTAGTCAAGGCTCTAGGTAGTGCATCCTTTGAATTTTTCCAAGGTTCATCTTTATAGCGATAATCAAACTTATTTGTAAACCACTCTACATCAAAAGTAACTCTTTCCATATTCTCAAGATAAATCTTGTGAGTACACTCCATAAATTCTTCTAAGGTTCCGCCACTTAAATGCTGTGGTGCATTTTTTATCAACTCTCCATAATGCTTGCTACAAAAACCTTTTGAATCATGATATCGTTTTTTGAATTCCTTATCCTCTTTCCATAAATGATATATGGTAGCCATATAACGAGCAAAAATTCTGCCTGTTCTTTCACAAACAAAGCAAGAGGATTCCAACATGTCAATATAAGCTGCTACAGGATTTTCTTTAGGTTTTCTAGAAAACCCTGTTTTCTTTTTAGATGATTCTATCAACTTTTTTATATCTTTTGTTGTTTTCTCCATATGGGTTTTTAAAACTAAAGCCAAACCCAACTTATTGTTTTGTTCCCACACCATATTCATATGAGTAGCACAAAAACCCAATCTGTCAGTCTCCATACGAACATCATCTTCCATATAACTTGCACCCATAATATATTCCACCGAATTTAACTCTAATGTTTTTTCCATGGCACAAATCGGACATTCACATTCGCTATGAAATGCATCATTTACAGGAATTGAATATAATTTTTCTTTCAATTTTTCTCCTCATTAAGCACTTAATCACTATTTGTTATTGTCTGTTTTTCTCTCTTCTAACATTATATCCTTTAATTCTCTTGCTTTATCTTTTAATTTAGCATGTGTATTTCTAGAGGTAATAACAGTACCCAAAATTTTGATTGCCTGTTCCTTTTCCCCTGATCTTCTAGCCAAATCAGCAGTCACATACAAAAATGTCATCTCTTCCATTCCACAAATAGGGAAATTCTCTGTTTGCATAGCGTTTACAAAGCCCTCATATGCATTCTTAATAAATCCATCTTCCTCAGCTTGCAATTTAGCGGACTCTGCAGCATAATTTTCCATTGCAGGATCTAAGCTTTCTCTTTTGCCTCTAATAAGCCATGCAGTTTTCAAACAGGTATATGCTCTTTCACTTACTCTCGCTTTTTTAACAACAGAATTAGCTAATGCAAGCTTATGAAGCATAATTGATTCATCATAAGTATATGTCATTCCAGTAGTAGGTAATTCCTTAAATTGAGAAGAAATGTTTTCTCTAATTAATTTTCTCTGAGGTGATGTGATTCCTTTGAAAAATCGGCTTATAGCTGAATATCCACAATGTGGACAAGCAATTACATCATACTTTCCTGGATCTACATTTGAGTATTTAGGTCTCAAATCAGTATCCGTTTCTATCAACTTTGCTTTTCCGCTTTTAACAGCTTTAGAATAAAATTTCTTCTCGCAAACAGCACACACTTGCGTCTTATCAAAAAGCATTTCTTCTTCTGTTTCAGCAATAATAGCTTTTTCTTCTTTTTTTTCAGCAACTTTTTCTTCTTCATAGATGTTTATTTTATTCAAGTTAGATAAACCTAAGCTTTCTAAACCCGAGAACATGTCATTCATTTTTAGTGCTCCTCTCTTTTGTACATTCTAATTACTTTTCTAATTTAAATGAACTTTTTAATGATACGATACGATTAAACACTAAGTGCTCAGGACTTGAATCTTTTGAGTCTACGCAATAGAATCCGTTTCTTACAAATTGGAAGCTATCTCCAACTTTTGATTCTGCTAATACTGGCTCAAAATAGCAATTTTCAAGAACAGTTAATGAATTAGGATTTAAATTAAGTGTACCATCTTCATTTTCCCTTGATTCTTCATTTACTATATTTTCATATAAGCGAACTTCAGCATTTACAGCATATGGTGCTGGTACCCAGTGAATGGTTCCTTTTACTTTTCTATCTGTAAACCCGCTTCCACTCTTTGTAGCAGGATCATAAGTACAATGTACAACTGTCACGTTTCCATCTTCATCTTTTTCAAAACTTTCGCACTTAACAAAATATCCATGCATCAAACGAACTTCATTTCCTGGAAATAATCTAAAATATTTCTTAGGTGGCACTTCCATAAAGTCTTCTCTTTCTATATAAAGTTCTCTACAGAATGGAATCTGTCTTGAGCCCAATTCTGGGTTTTCTGGATTATTAGATGCTTCCACATATTCCACTTTGTCTTCTGGATAATTATCGATTACTAATTTAATAGGATCAAGTACCGCCATAATCCTAGATTTTTTTAATTTCAAATCTTCTCTAATACAATACTCAAGCATTGCATAATCAACTGAACTATTGGCCTTTGATACCCCTACAAGTTCTACAAACATTTTAATAGATTCAGGTGTAAACCCTCTTCTTCTCAATGCTGCAATAGAAACCAGTCTTGGATCATCCCATCCATCTACTATTTTGTCATCTACAAGCTTCTTAATATATCTTTTTCCAGTGATTACATTGGTCAAATATAGTTTTGCAAATTCA
>CAYYVJ010000146.1:0-3419 GCA_964475115.1 uncultured Lachnospiraceae bacterium | reverse complement strand
AATGAAAAAAAAACAATGTATAAAGTATGCTTTTTTACATTGCTAGATAAGAAGAAAAATGCTACTGTGTTCATATCATAGGAAGTTTAAAAGTATTAGGAGGAAAAAGAATGCATTATTCGTTACCATTAGAAGGAAACTGGAATTTTAAGCTAGACCCAGATCAAGTGGGAATAAAAGAAAAGTGGTATCTTTATAATTTGAAAGATTATATTCAAATCCCAGGTATATTACAGGGACAAGGATATGGAAATAAAATTGATCATAATACAGCTTGGATATCTGGATTGCATGATCCTCTTTGGTATAAAAGAGAAGAATATCAAGGTGCCCAAGAAGATAAAGTAAGGGTTCCATTTTTATCGCAACCCCAAATGCATTACCAAGGGCAAGCATGGTATCAAAAAGAATTTGAAATTACTTCAAACATGGCAGGATGTACATATGAATTTAGTATGGAATGTAGCAGATGGAAGACAATGGTATGGCTTGATGATCAATATATAGGAGAAATGAGTTCTTTGTGTGGTCCACATCGATATTCCTTAGGTATTTTAAAAAAAGGTGATTACAAAATCACCATATGTATAGATAATGGATTCTTATTACCTTATAGGCCAGATGGACATGGAGTTTCGGACGCGCTAGGGGCCACTTGGAATGGGATGGTGGGAGAAGTAAAATTAAGCGGATACCCATTGGTTTATTTGGATGAGGTTAGAGCTTATCCGGATATCGATACACGAAAAGTAGAGCTTCAAGTAGGAGTAAATAATGTAACCAATAGAGAGCAAAAGGTGAAGATCGATGTGGCAGGTATTCAAACGGAGAGAATGGCTACCCCAGGAGAATCAGAGATTAAGGTGCAAGTTTCTTATCCCATGGACACTCCCTTATGGGATGAGTTTTCTCCTGAAGTTCAAAGTCTTGTGGTACATTTGAAATCTGATGATTACGAAGATGAAAAAGAGATATCCTTTGGATTTCGTAAAGCTCATGTAGAAGATGGGATGTTTTATGTAAACAATCGTCCTACATACTTTAGAGGAACTCATTTTGGTGGAGACTTCCCACTGACAGGATATCCTTCTACTAATATAGAAGAATGGAAGAAAATGTTTCAAACCTGTATATCATATGGTTTAAATTTTGTTCGATTTCATTCCTATTGTCCACCTAAAGCGGCTTTTTTTGCTGCAGATGAACTTGGTTTCTATTTGCAAGTAGAATGCGGAATGTGGAATATTTTTAATGAAAATACGGAAATGAATAAGGTCCTTGAGAAGGAAACGGATTTGATTTTAAAGGAGTTTGGAAATCATCCATCTTTTGTGATGCTCTCACCAAGTAATGAACCTGGAGGCGCATGGGAAAAGCCACTTACTCAGTGGGTTGCAGATTGTAAGAAAAAAGATAGTAGGCATTTGTATACGATGCAATCCGGATGGCCATTTTCTTGCCCTCCTTCTGAAATTTCAGGTACAGATTATGTTTATTTTCATCGTTCAGGATATGGAATCCAGCCAGGGGGTACTATTCGAAATAGCCAGGGGTGGTTTGGAAAAGATTATAGAAAGTCTTTGGAAGGAATAAAATATCCAGTTATTTCCCATGAGATGGGGCAATGGTGTGCTTATCCAGACTTTGATGTAATTGATAAATTTAAAGGGCAGATGGAAGCAAGTAATTATATGGTGTTTAAAGAAAGTGCAAAGAAAAATGGAGTCTTGGAACAAAATAAAGAGTTTGTTTATTCTTCTGGACGTTTACAAGTGGAAATGTATAAGGAAGATTTAGAGGCTAACTTTAGGACTCCTCATATCTATGGATTTGAACTCTTAGACTTAAGAGATTATTTGGGACAAGGTAGCGCTTTGGTAGGTGTTTTGGACGCTTTCTGGGATAATAAAGGATATGTAAGTCCAGAAGAATTTAAAAGATTTTGTAATGAGACAGTAGTTCTTCTTCGAATTGAAAAAAGGGTGTTCTTAAATAATGAAATACTTTCTTGTCCCGTAGAATTGGCACACTTTGGGAAGGAAACAATAAAAAAGGCAACTGTTTATTGGAGAATAAAGTCAGGAGAAAAAGTATTTGCTGAGGGGGATTGGTTTTTAGATGAAATACCTTTAGGAAAAAATATTCCTGTGGGTCATTTAGAATTATCTTTACATGATCTTCCGGTACCTTCTTCTTATAAAATAGAAATAGGTATTTCAGAGACATCAGTTTGTAACAGTTGGGAAATCTTTGTTTATGAAGCAAAGCAAAAAGAGAATAAACTAACAAAAGCAAGTTTTACCCGCTCTCTTAGGGAGGCAATGGAGGCTTTAGAAAAAGGTGAAAAGGTTGTTTTTATGCCGCTTTTATCTAGCTTGAATTGGAAGTGTCCTCCACTTAATGAAAAACCTGTATTTTGGAATGCACAGATGGGTCCTAAATGGTCTCGTGGTATGGGACTGTTATGTCAGGATAAGCATCCTGCTCTTTCAAAATTTCCTACAGAAAAATATCAGAGTTGGCAATGGAATGATATTTTATTAAAGGCAAAAGGAATTAACTTAGAGGGTATGCCAAAAGAGTTGTTACCTATTGTTCAGCCTATTGATGAATGGAATCGAAATTATAAGATGGGTCTTATGATAGAATGCAAAGTTTTAAAAGGTTCTTTATTTTTAATAACAGCAGATTTAGAAGCCGATATAGAAAACCGACCTGCGGCAAAACAATTGAAAGAATCAATTTTTGAATATGTGGAATCAGACCAGTTTTCTCCTGAAGTAGAAATTACGACGGAGCAGCTTACGAGATGTTTCACAAATACACTTATTATGCAACAACTAAAGGTAAAAGCGGAACTGCTAGGGCATCCTGATGTAAACTTATCAGAGGTAATTGATGGGGATCCAAATACAAGTTTCGTTTCTTCCCATCTAGAGTACCCTTATATCATGGAATTTAGCTGGGATAAGGCTATAAATGTGAAAGGCCTAACATATATGCCAAGACAAAATCAAAGAGCTCATGAGGGGGATATTAGAGAATATTCAGTAGAAGCTTATTTAGATGGTGATTGGAAACTAGTGAAGAGTGGAGAATTTACTACTTCTTTTGAACCTAAAGATATTTATTTTCAAAACTCTATTTATACTAAATTACTTCGTTTTATAGCAAAGAATGGATTTGATAAAGAAAATGTATCTATTTGGAAAGAAGAAAAAGAGGGTTGGATTCGTTCTAATGAAGACTTTGTAGATTCAATTCTTTCGGTGGCTGAAATAGCTCTTTTAAGCAATGATGAAATTACATTATTTGAGGAACATAGAGAGATTCAATATAAGAAAGGAAGGACTTCAACTGCAGAAATTGAAGAATAAGAGTACGAATAATGTTATAATATGCGAAAACTTTTTCTTGCA
>CAYYVJ010000145.1:0-3454 GCA_964475115.1 uncultured Lachnospiraceae bacterium | reverse complement strand
ACGAGATATGTGTTTGTGTTGATTATTCAGATAATTTAAGATATAATATCCTTAAGACTAAGAATATGAAAAGGAGGATGTAATTATGAGTTTTGGAGATCCGTTTGCTGGAAATGTGTCGCGTAAAATAACGAAGGAAGAGCTGATCCAAGCCATTCGTTTAGATATTGCAGGAGAATTAGAGGCGATTTATTTATATGATGCTCATGTTCTAGCAACAGAGGATGAGTTTGCAAAGAAGGTTTTGGGCGATATTCGTGATGAAGAAAAGGCACATGTGGGAGAACTTATGGCTTTATTACGTCACCTAGATCCGAAAGAGGCAGAGTTTTTTGCAGAAGGTGAATCAGAAGTGAAAGAGATGATGGAAGAATTAGGAATTGAGGAAAGTCCACTTCCAAATGTTACGGTTGGGAGTCTGAAAAAATAATTAAGCAAAGGAGAAATCAAAATGGATTATTTATCAAGAGATGCTGTATCATTTCCAGAAGGATTTTGGCAGAATATAGATAAGACTGTTATTGAAACTGCTCGAAAAAGGTTAATTGGACGCCAATTTTTATCCATATTTGGACCATTAGGTGCAGGAGTAACTAGCGTAAATGTAGATCAAATCTCAGTTAGTGAAGAGATAGGAGATGGAATTGTTAAAACGGTGGGAAGAAGTTTTACTGAAATTCCACAACTCTTTGAAGATTTCACTTTATTATGGAGAGACATTGAAAATAGCGAAAAGACAGGTATTCCAATAGATTTTTCATCAGCTATGGTTGCTACACAAGTATTAGCAAAGAAAGAGGATGAACTGATCTTTTTTGGAAACGATTTTTTAGGCCAAGAAGGATTGCTTAATGCATCAGGTATTGCGAAAGCTACTAGAAGTGAGTGGACAGATGGAGAAAATGCTTTTATGGATGTATCATCTGGATTAGCTGCTTTTAGAAGTAAAGGAATAATTGGAAGATATTACTTGATTCTTAGTCCTGATTTATTTGTGCAACTGCAACGCATTCAGCCAGCACTTGGTATGATGGAAGCAGATAGAATCAGTAAAATGCTTAATGGAAACTTAATTAATGCACCTATATTGGGCTCAAAAAAAGCACTTTTGATATGTGCAGAACCTCAATACATGGACCTTGCCATTGGAAATGATATGGAAACAGGATACTTAGAAACAAAGGATTTTAATCATGTACTACGTATCATGGAAACAGCAACATTACGTATTAAATGTAAAGATGCCATTTTATCTTTTGAATAATGTAGTTATTTAACCACTAGAAGTTGGGGGATGATTAGTTGGATCAAATAGGTATGGAAGAATATAATAAGAGTCTAAGAGAGAAAGGATTTTCAGAGGCACTTGTTCTTAATATTATTATGAACAATTCCCATGATACCGTGTATTTTAAAGATAAAGATTCAAACTATATATTGAGTAGTAGGGCCCATAGCATGCAATTTGGATATGAAGATCCTTCACAGATAATTGGCAAAAATGATTTTGATTTTTTTCCCAGGAAATTTGCTGAAGATGCAAGGGAAGATGAAATTACTATTATGGAGACAGGCCAACCTATTATTGGGAAAATTGAAAAGTGGGAGAAAAAGGATAAGCCTACAATTTGGTTTTCAGCCTCAAAATATCCCTTTTATAATGAAAAGGGAGAAATTCTAGGGACATGGGGAACGTCCAAAGACATTACGTCTATTAAGGAAGCGGAAGAAAATTTAGCCAAGGTAAATAAAAAGCTTGAAAAGGTCAATACACAGCTTAAATTACAGTCCAATATTGATGTGTTATCAGGTCTATTCAATAGGAAACGTTTTATAGAAGTGGTAACAGAGATGCAGGCTTTATACCTAAATAAAATAAGTGAAGATGCAAGGGATACTTTTTGTATCCTTATGTTAGATATTGATTCTTTTAAAGAAATCAATGATTCCTATGGTCATCCAGTGGGAGACTTAGCAATCAAACATGTGGCCGATTTGACCATTAAAAATCTGAGAACAAAGGATTTTAGTTTTCGATATGGTGGAGATGAATTTGCTATAATTTTATGTGATGTAAAACCTGAGATGGCCTTGATTTTAGCAGAAAGACTTCGAGCGGCCATAGAGGTAACGCCTTTACAACTAGAAACGATGAAGATTGTTTTAACTGTTAGTATCGGTGTTGTAGCCTACGAAAAAGATAATAGTGTAGAAGATCTCTTAAAGGAAGTAGATTCAAAACTATATCTATCAAAGCAAAAAGGTAAAAATAGAGTTAGTTAAAATAGAAATATAGAAAAAGAGCCTTGTTACTCCTATGTGGGTAACAAGTTTTTTATGTAAAAATAACTCAGTGGTTTAAAGTTATATAATTTTAAACAGTTAACGCATTGACGAGGTGGAATTTTTGTAGTAATATAGATTAAAATCGAAAAGTAAGAGAGGAAAAACGATGAAAAAGACCTTGAAAGTTTTATTTACAGTTACATTAATACTTAGTTTTGTTTTAAGTGGATGTGGTCAAAAAGATGATGGAAAGTTAAAAATAGGAGTAATACAATTAACAGAACACCCGGCTTTAGATGCTGCTTATGATGGGTTTATAGAAGGCCTTAAAGAAGCAGGATATGAAGATGGAGTAAATGTTTCTATTGATTTTAATAGTGCGCAAGGTGATCAATCAAATTGTGATACCATTGCAACTAAATTAGTGAATGATAAGAGTGATTTGATTTTAGCTATTGCAACACCAGCAGCTCAAGCGGTTGCCAACAAAACAGATACGATTCCTGTTCTTGTAACAGCAGTTACAGACCCAGAAACCTCTGGGTTAGTGGATAGTAATGAAGCTCCTGGAGGAAATATATCAGGAACAAGTGATTTAACACCTGTAAAAGAGCAAATCAAATTGTTACAAGATTTGTTACCAGAAGCAAAGTCAGTAGCGGTATTATTTAATTCAGCAGAAACGAATTCACAGTTTCAAGCAGAACTTGCTAAAGCAGAGATAGAAGCAGCGGGTCTTACTTACATAGAAGCAACCGTTTCTAATACAAATGAAATTCAATCTGTAGTTCAATCTTTAGTTCGAAAAGCAGATGTAATTTATTCACCTACTGACAATATGATAGCTCAGAGCATGTCAGCAGTTTCTTCTATTGCAACTGAAAACAATATTCCTTGTATCGTTGGAGAAGAAGGAATGGTTACCACAGGCGGTCTTGCCACCTATGGAATCAATTATTTTAATTTGGGTAAGCAAACAGCAATGCAAGCAGTTAAAATTTTAAAAGATGGTGCTAATCCTGGAGATATGCCAATTGAATATTTAACAGATTGTACTTTGATCATTAATCAAACTACACTAAATGAATTAGGTTTAGTAATTCCAGAAGATAAATTAGTAGGAGCAACTTTTATAGAATAGGTTGGAGGAAATTATGCCCATAATTTT
>CAYYVJ010000144.1:0-3550 GCA_964475115.1 uncultured Lachnospiraceae bacterium | reverse complement strand
CACAAGCTCATCCTGAAAGCTATCCTCAATTAACAGTACGTGTTTCTGGATATGCAGTAAATTTTGTTAAATTAACGAAAGAACAACAAGATGATATTATTGCTCGTACTTTCCACGATAAAATCTAATCCACTTTACTTTTAGAAAGAGGGACAAATTATGAAGGGTTACATTCATTCTATCGAAACTTTTGGAACTGTAGATGGCCCAGGTGTCCGCTATGTAGTCTTTACTCAAGGTTGCCCAATGAGATGTCAATACTGTCATAATCCAGATACCTGGGAATTAAACACAGGTAAACAGATGTCGACAGATGAAATTCTTGAAGATTTTGAACGCTACCGTCCTTTTTTAAAGGACGGTGGCTTAACTGTAACTGGTGGCGAACCATTAGTTCAGATTGATTTCGTAATTGAACTTTTTGAAAAGGCAAACGAAAAGGATATTCATACTTGCTTAGATACCTCAGGGATTACATTCAACGAAAACAACAAGATATACTTAGAAAAGTTAGAGCGACTTTTGGCTGTAACCGATTTAATTATGCTAGATATTAAACACATTAACCCAGAAGAACATTTAAAACTTACAGGACACAGCAATGAACAAATCTTAAAATTTGCCCGTTATTTGGAAAATTATGATGTAGAGATTTGGATTCGCCATGTAGTTGTTCCAACGATCACTTTAAATGAAACATATCTTTATGAATTAGGATACTTTCTTGGTGACTTAAAAAATATAAAAGCTTTAGATGTATTGCCTTATCATGATATGGGTAAGGTAAAATATGAGCAGCTTGGAATGGAGTATCCTCTAAAACATATTGAGCCTCTTCCTAAAGAGGAAGCTCACAATGCAAGAGAGATTATCCTTTCTGGCATGAGAGAAAAAAGAAAAGAATTAGGCAGAATGCCGTCTTGATTTCTCTAGACATATGTATTAAAATACTAAAGAAGATTTAATTAATACAAAGGAGGAACTATATAATGGCATACGTAATTAAGGATACTTGTATTAGCTGTGCAGCTTGTGAAAGTGAATGTCCAACAGGAGCTATTTCTGAAGGAGCATCTCAATATATGATTTCAGCTGACGAATGCATTGAATGTGCTGCTTGTGTTGAAGTTTGTCCTACAAGCTCAATTGAATTACCTTAATAGAAAAAATAAAATGCTCTTATACAAATAAACGTTTGTATAAGAGCATTTTTAATTTTATAAGATACCATTTTGAAAAATTTTATTTTTTTTTCTTTGTTTCTTTTGTTTATCACTTACTACTGCAGCTTCCATGCGACTCCTTTGATATGAGCGAATGGTTTCGTCGAGCTTCTTATATCTCTCATCCTCTTTCTCATCATTCATACGCATAAGGTAGTCCATTTCCTTTATAACATTCTCACTGACTTCTTGTCCCAATAATGAGTTGTTATCAACCAAAGCCTTCGAAACAATATTCGTCATAATCGTTTCAAATTGTTGCATTTTATCAACAATATGATTCTCAGCAACTGGCATTGTAGTCTTAACAGGAGTGATTTCCAACTCTTCTTTTAACTCAAAGATCCGTTCTGGTAACTTTCCCTCTGAATTAATCAACTCAGGCAACACCATCTTAATCGCTTTAAGTTGAAAACCTTTCTCTTTTAAGGACTTAATATCTTTTAGTAATTTAATATGTTTATCTGTATAGTAACGATGCCCCATTTCATTCCTAGGCACCTGCAAATCCAGTTCAACTTCCCAATAACGCAGTACATGCGCTTCCACATCTACTTGCTTTGATGCATCTGATATAATGTATCTTTTCTCCCCCATTGCGCCCTCCTAAAAATTGTAAAACTTTTACAGTTTATTTTATTATAGCACGGCTTTCGGGAATTGCAAGGGGGCTTATCCATATTTTTACATTTTTTTACTAGTATTTACTACTCTTTACTTCTTGTTAGCTGGCTCTATATTAATGGATTTCCCTTTAATTCTAGCATCTTGCATAACCTTTAATACATCTTTTGCATATTCTTTTGGAACTTCTACAAATGTGTATTTATCATACATGTCAATTGATCCTACAAGTTTTCCAGGCATTCCACTTTCACCAGCTATCGCGCCTAAAATATCTCCTGGTCTTACATTTTGTTTCTTACCAATATTTATGAAAAGGCGAACCATACCTTCTTCAGCACCCGTATCACCAAAATCAGAATATACAGACTTTGGAGAATCTACTTCATCATTTTCATTTCCTATATACATTTTCAAAAATGCTGCTGCCATGTCTAACGCCGTAAAATCTTCTACATTTAGATGTTTCTCAATCATATCAACCATAGGACTTAATTCATTTTCTGAAATAATATTTTTAACCTTATCAAATACTTTTTCTACTTTAGTATTTGCCACATCATTAACAGATGGAACTGGTTGAAGTAAAATCTTAGTTTTACAATACTTTTGAATATCTCTAAGTTTGTATACTTCTTTACCCGCTACAAAGGAGAAAGCTGTTCCTTTTCTACCTGCACGGCCTGTTCTTCCAATACGGTGAACATAATACTCATCATCTTGAGGCAAGTCATAATTAAATACAGCCTCTACGTCATCTACATCGATTCCTCTGGCCGCCACATCAGTTGCTACTAGAATTTCTGTTCTACCACTACGGAATCCATTCATAACACGGTCTCTTTGAGCTTGTTTTAGATCTCCATGGAGTCCTTCAGCAAAGTAACCTCTACCTTGTAATGCAGTCGTTAACTCATCAACCTGTCTCTTTGTATTACAAAAGATAAGTGATAACTTAGGAGCATATATATCAATAAGTCTAGATAACACTTCTTCTTTATTCTTTGGCCTAACTTCATAATAGAATTGGTCAATCTTTGGTACTGTTAATTCTTTTTGAATTACTTTTATTAACTGTGCATCTTTTTGATATGTTTTTGTAATTTCAAGAATTGGTTTCGACATCGTTGCTGAAAACATAACTGTTTGCCTATCTTCTGGAACTTCTTTCAATATCGTTTCAATATCTTCTCTAAATCCCATGTTAAGCATTTCGTCTGCTTCATCTAATATAACCATTCCAACATTGTCAAACTTAACTGTTTTTCTTCTCATATGATCCATAACACGACCAGGAGTTCCAATTACAATCTGCGCTCCGGCCTTTAAAGAACGAATCTGCTTTACAATATCCTGTCCTCCATAAATCGGTAGAACCTTTATTCCATGCATATATTTAGATAACTCTCTAATTTCATCCGCTACTTGGATTGCTAATTCTCTTGTAGGGCATAGTACAATTGCTTGTAACTGTTTGCTTTTTGGATCAATTTTCTCAATCATTGGAATTCCAAATGCTGCTGTTTTTCCAGTTCCTGTTTGAGCTTGCCCAATGATATCTACTCCAGTCAAAGCTACTGGTATTGCCTTCGCTTGTATTAACGTCGCTTCTTCAAACCCCATATCTGTAATTGCTCTAATAATAGGCTCTGAAATGTTTAATGATTCAAATTTAACTATTTCCATTTATTTTGTTTCCTCTC
>CAYYVJ010000143.1:0-3578 GCA_964475115.1 uncultured Lachnospiraceae bacterium | reverse complement strand
TAGAAGAACTTGGACTTTATATGTCAGGTGCAAAACGTGATGAAAAAAAGGAGGAACAACATGCTAGGTAAAATTACAAAAAGCAAAAGTTTTTCAGCCTTTACAGCAACACTTTTAGCAATTACTGTTGGACTTATCTTTGGTCTTCTTATTATGCTTATAGCTCGTCCAGCGAACTCTTTTCAAGGATTTACAATGGTGCTATTTGGAGGATTTTCTCGTATTGGAGACGTGTTTTACTTTGCAACTCCTATTTTGATGACAGGTTTGTCCGTAGGTTTTGCTTTTAAAATGGGATTGTTTAATATTGGTTCTTCTGGACAGTACACCATGGGTATGTTTTTTGCCCTATATGCTGGATTCATGTTGGATGTACCAGAAAGTATCCGTTGGGTTGTATGTATTATAGCTGGAATGATTGGTGGCTTAATATGGGGAGTAATTCCTGGTATTTGTAAGGCGTTTTGGAATGTAAATGAAGTTATTACTTCTATTATGTTTAACTACATAGGTATGTACCTTGTAGATATGTTGATTCAAGGAAATGGAGTTATGTATATTTCTTCAAAGACAAGAACAAATTATCTTCCTGCATCAGCACAAATTCCATCTCTTGGAGTACCGAATTCTAGTGTGAATATTTCGATTTTCTTTGCTATAGGTATTGCAATCTTGCTTTATATTGTATTAAGAAGTACAGTTTTTGGATATGAATTGAAAGCAACAGGTTTTAACAAATACGCAAGTATCTATGCAGGTATGAATGATAAACGTAATACTATACTTACAATGGCTATTGCAGGAGCGCTTTCAGGTTTAGGTGGTGCATTTGCTATTCTAGCTCCATCAACTATATTGGGTAGTAGTATGACTTATGAACCAATTAATGTAATAGCGGCAAGTGGATTTAATGGTATCGCAGTAGCTTTATTAGGTAATTCACATCCAATTGGAGTTATTTTCTCGTCAATCTTTATCTCACATATTCAAAGAGGTGGAACATTGACCGCTCTATATGGTTTTAAACCAGAAATCATTGATATTGTAATTGCTGTTATTATTTATTTTTCAGCTTTTTCAATACTTATGCAAGAAACGATTGGTAACTTTTTTAAGAAAAATCGTAGAAAAAATAAGAAGGAGGCATAAGGATGGATACTATAATTTATTTAGTGCAAAACATGCTTCCAGTTGCAATTCCTTTGCTTTTAGTAGCTTTAGGCGGTATGTTTAGTGAACGAAGTGGTATTATAAACATTGGTCTTGAGGGTATTATGCTTTTTGGAGCATTCTTTGGATGTTTGAGTGTTGTCTTTATACAAGGGATGGGAATTCATCCACAAGCCGTGTTATTGATAGCGATGTTAGTTGCTGCCATCACAGGAGTTATCTATTCTATGCTTTTGTCTTTTGCTTCAGTTAATATGAAAGCAAATCAGACCATAGCAGGTACTGCAATGAATATGTTGATTCCAGGTGTAATTTTACTTTTTTCAAAAATGAACTTTAATAGTGATGGTATTACTACAAATGTTAATTTTTATATAAGAGAAGTTCCTTTTTTTGGAAAAATACCTTTGATAGGAGATTTGTTCTTTAAAAACACTTATTTAACTGTGTTTATTGGATTCTTATTTATGATTATATCTGCGATTGTATTCTATAAAACAAAGTTTGGATTAAGACTTCGTGCTTGTGGAGAACATCCTCATGCAGCTGATTCTGTGGGGATAAATGTGTACCATATGAGACATGCAGGTGTGGCAATTTCAGGAGTACTTGGTGGAATCGGTGGATATTTCTATGCAGTAGGCGTTATGGATGGAAATATTAATGGTCATACAGGTGTAGCTGGATTTGGTTTTCTTGCATTGGCTGTTATGATATTTGGACAATGGAAGCCAGGAAGGATTTTGTTTGCAGCAATGTTCTTTGCTTTTCTAAGAACACTAGCATACTCTACTTCATTGATTCCTTTCCTAAAAGATTTAAATATTAATCAGACATATTATAAAATGCTTCCTTATATAGCAACTATGATAGTTTTAATATTTACGTCTAAGAAATCAAGAGCTCCAAAGGCAGAAGGTATCCCTTATGATATGGGTGCAAGATAGATAAAAATAAAAAGTAAAAGGAGCAGAGGATTATTCCTCGGCTCCTTTTGCCTTTTTTAGAAAAGCGATTAGGACATAGAGTATATATAATGGATTATTTGTATTCTTCTTTCTCTTTATAAGGTTTGCGACATTGGCATTTCTCTAATATGGGAAGGATCATATCAAGTTTTGCTTTTAAAAGATTTTCTAATACAATTAGTTTCTCGACCATAGATTCTACGGAACAATTCACTTCGAGTAAATCTTCTTTTTTCAAATTACAACTTGCAATAAATTTTTGAATTTTTTCACCTTCTGCATTTAAGATGTGTGCAACAGCAGCTTCTTCCAAGGCAATAGATTGCAATAAAGAGGAAGCAGCACAACATAACTCTACTTCATAACATTCAATAACTGGCATACTCATAATAGGTTCTCCTTTTCATTTCTTTATTACATAATATGCTAAAGTTTTTGAAATGCGATTATTTTGTCGAAATAATTGCCATAATAGGCTAGAACTTAAGATATAATTGTTGTATCATATAGAAAAGACATTTGAGGAGGAAGCATGAATACAGTAATATTTGACTTAGATGGTACACTATTACCAATGAATCAAGATTTGTTTATTCAAACATATTTTAAAGAATTGGTAAAAGCGGCTGTGCCATTTGGATATTCACCAGATGATTTACAAAAGGCTGTTTGGCTTGGAACCAAAGCAATGCTTGATAATGATGGCTCTATGACGAATGAAGGAAGGTTTTGGGATTCATTTGTTAAAGCATTCGGAGAAGAAGTCCGTGCAATGGAACCTGAGTTTCATAGATTTTATCAAAATGAATTTACAAAGGCAAAGGTTGCCACATCACCAACACCTCTTTCAGATAAATGTATTAAAATATTGAAGAAAAAAGGCTACACCATAACATTGGCTACGAATCCACTTTTTCCAAGAATAGCGACCCAAACTCGAATGAGTTGGGCAGGATTAGATCCTTTGGATTTTGAGCTAATTACCACATATGAAAATTCAAGATATTGTAAACCTAAATTAGAATATTATAAAGATGTCCTAGCTGAGATTGGTAAAGAGGCAGATGAGTGTATTATGATAGGCAATGATGTAAGAGAAGACATGTGTGCAGAAAAACTCGGCATGGATACCTTTTTACTAACAGACTGCATAATTGATCATGGTGAAGATATATCAAAGTATAGACAGGGAAGCTTTGAAGACTTATATGAGTTTATAAATAAACTTCCTGAGAAATAGTATTAAAAATTACTTGACATTTAGTATGGTAATGCGTTATAGTAATGAAAATTAAACCGTTGAACAAGAGAAGTAAGAAAAATCGGGTGCATACAGAGAGTCGCTATTTGATGAGAGTGCGGCAGCATAGAGTTTTCCGAATGGACTTGTGAGGGCAGCCAGAAACCAATGGGGAGTAGGAGCTGACGGGAACCCTGACC
>CAYYVJ010000142.1:0-3632 GCA_964475115.1 uncultured Lachnospiraceae bacterium | reverse complement strand
CCTCCCATGAATTTGGTTTTGAAGCTGACGACTTTCCTCTTATGATAGAAGCAATTCCAATTTCAGCAGATTGTATTGTTTTAGTAATTACAAAAGTAGATGACCCAGATGAATTAGATACTCGCTTCTCAAAATTCTCACCCTCTTATGATGATGAAGATGATGATGAAGATTACGAAGATGGCAGTGATTACAATTATTTCTCTCGCAACCATTCTAATGGTGCAGATGATATTCTTGAAATGTTTATGAAGAATGAAGATAACTTCTCAGAAGATGAGGAATTTACTCCTCTTCCTGATATAATGTCACCAAAAGAAAATGCAAAAGAATTTGATAATTTGTCTCAACTAGGTAAGATTCCTTCTGATGCAAATTTAGTAAAAATATTTTCTTTTTCAAATCTTCAAGTAATAGAGCAACTTGCTGTTGTTCTTAAGGATTTATATCAAGGCGTCAACACATTATACAAAGATCCAAGAAACTCAATTTATTACCTTGTAGTAAATAAAACAGACCATACACCAGAAGAATTTAACAAAATTTGTAATATGATTTCAGAGTATGGCAACAAAGAAGTTTCCACTATTTCAAAAGAGGCTTATTTTAGGGAGCATTTAACAGTTATAATTAAAGATAAAGCGCTACAAGTATTATCCAGTATTTAACTTGCTAAAAATAAAAAATTGTATTATAATGCTTTTACCTAATTAACTAGGTTTTGATAACTTTATAACAAATATACAACTTTATTAGGAGGTTTTAACCATGGCTCAAATTTCAAAGGATATGATAATAGCAGATATTATCAATACAGATACAGCACTAGTTCCTATTCTTATGAATTCTGGTATGCATTGTATTGGATGCCCTTCTTCACAAGCTGAAACTTTAGAAGAAGCTTCTATGGTTCACGGCATTGATGCTGATGTACTTACAGAAAAGTTAAATGAATTTTTAGCTTTAAAAGCATAATAAGAACTAAAAACTAGCCCCTGTACATTATTGATACAGGGGCTAGTTTGTACTCAAAAAAGAACAAGAATTTGAACTTAACCCTCTTGACGTGTATACAGTATCCTTATATAATATGAATATGTTAAAAAATTAATTATACACATTTGGGGTACAATATTAATCAATCAATTTATAGGAGGAATTTTTAATGAGATCAGAATGGATAGATTTCGTAGGTGGTAAATGGGAGTCAGAAGTCAATGTTAGAGACTTTATTCAAAAAAATTATACCGTTTACAATGGAGATGATGAATTTTTAGTAGGTCCTACTAAGGCTACAAACGACCTTTGGGCACAAGTAATGGACTTAACAAAGAAAGAAAGAGAAGCTGGTGGTGTTCTAGATATGGATACTAAAGTTGTATCCACAATCGTTTCTCATGATGCAGGATATTTAAATAAAGAGTTAGAAAAAATCACTGGTTTTCAAACAGACAAACCTTTCAAACGTTCTATGCAACCTTATGGTGGTATTCGTATGGCTGAGAAAGCTTGCTCTGATAACGGATATCAACTTGACCCAGAAGTAAGTGAATTCTTTTCAACTCACAGAAAAACACACAACGCAGGTGTTTTTGATGCATACACACCTGAAATGAGAGCTGCAAGATCAAGCCATATCATTACTGGTCTTCCAGATGCTTATGGTAGAGGACGTATTATTGGCGACTACCGTCGTGTTGCATTATATGGTGTTGATTTCTTAATTCAAGACAAAGAAAATCAAAAAGCTACTACACCAGTAGATATGACTGCTGATAACATTCGTGACCGCGAAGAATTGTCAGAACAAATTAGAGCTTTAAAAGAATTAAAAAAATTAGGCCAAATTTATGGTTTTGATATTGGAAGACCTGCTGCAAATACACAAGAAGCAATTCAATGGTTATATCTTGGATATCTAGCAGCTGTTAAAGAACAAAATGGTGCTGCTATGTCTCTAGGTCGTACTTCAACATTTGTTGATGTTTACGCTGAAAGAGATTTAAAGAATAAGACTTTTACAGAAGAAGAAGTTCAAGAATTTGTAGATCACTTTGTAATGAAACTTAGACTTGTAAAGTTTGCTCGTACACCAGAGTACAATCAAATTTTTGCAGGAGATCCTACTTGGGTAACAGAATCAATTGCAGGTGTAGGTGTTGATGGACGTCCTTTAGTAACAAAAATGTCTTTCCGTTATTTACACACTTTAAAGAACTTAGGAACCGCTCCTGAACCAAACATGACTGTTCTTTGGTCTTCAAGACTTCCAGAGAACTTCAAGAAATTCTGTGCCAAAACTTCAATTGAGTCTTCAGCTATTCAATATGAAAATGATGATTTAATGAGAGTAAGCCATGGAGATGATTACGCAATCGCTTGTTGTGTATCTTCTATGAAACTTGGTAAAGAAATGCAGTTCTTCGGCGCACGTGCCAACTTAGCAAAATGTCTATTATATGCTATTAACGGTGGTGTAGATGAGCTAAACAAGAAACAAATTGGACCAAAATACAGACCAATTACTTCTGAATATTTAGAGTTTGATGAAGTTATGGAAAGATATACAGACATGATGGAATGGCTTGCAGGTCTTTATGTAAATACATTAAATGTAATTCATTACATGCATGACAAATATAGTTATGAAAAAATACAGATGGCATTACATGATAGAAAAGTAAAAAGATATTTTGCAACAGGTATCGCTGGATTGTCTGTAGTTGCAGACTCTTTATCTGCTATCAAACATGCAAAAGTTCGTGTAATTAGAGATGAAGATGGTCTTGCTACTGACTTTGAAATCGAAGGTGACTTCCCTAAATACGGTAACAATGATGATCTAGTAGATAATCTTGCTGTTGATATCGTTAAGAAATTTATGGGAATGATACGTAGCCATGAAACATACCGTAATGGTGTTCCAACTACTTCTATCTTAACTATTACTTCAAATGTAACTTATGGTAAAAATACTGGTTCTACTCCTGACGGAAGAATAAAAGGAGAACCTTTTGCTCCTGGTGCAAACCCAATGCATGGACGTGATTCACGTGGTGCGTTAGCTTCCTTATCTTCAGTAGCAAAATTACCATTTAAAGATGCACAAGACGGTATCTCAAATACCTTCTCTATTATTCCAGGTGCTCTTGGTAAAGAAGATAGAATATTTGCTGGTGATATAGAAGTAGAATTAAGCAAAAATTAAGGATGATGAAAAATGGAAGATAAAAAATTGCTCGATGATATTGTAGCAATGTTAGACAATTTTATGACAGAAGGTGGCGGACACATGAATATTGATGTGAACACACTGAATACTGAAACACAAAAGACTGTACAGCAATTAGGCTGTACAGACTGTTCTTCAAATGATATGGCTTGTCAAGTACCTACTCTTCACGAAGGTCTTGACGATGATACAACAAAATAATATATATTTTAAGGGAGGATTTTAACATGTCAAATATAAATTCACAACAAATTGATAACTTAGTTTCTTTATTAGATGGATATACAGAAAAAGGTGGACATCATCTAAATGTTAATGTTTTTACAAAAGAAACATTATTAGATGCACAAGCTCATCCTGAAAGCTATCCTCAATTAACAGTACGTGTTTCTGGATATGC
>CAYYVJ010000141.1:0-3705 GCA_964475115.1 uncultured Lachnospiraceae bacterium | reverse complement strand
TGGTCCAATATTATAGGTGGTGTAGAATTAATTAGAAGAAAAGAACAAAAACCAGCCTATGGTTTAACTTTCAAATTACTTACTACAAGCGAAGGTATTAAAATGGGTAAAACCATGAAGGGTGCTGTATGGTTGGATCCAGAAAAAACTTCTCCTTACGAATTTTATCAATATTGGAGAAATATAGAAGATGTAAAAGTAGAAGAATGTCTTGGATTATTAACATTCTTACCTATGGATGAAGTAAGAAGACTTGGAGCTCTTGAGGGAGCTGAGATAAACAAAGCAAAAGAAGTTCTTGCCTTTGAAATTACAAAAATTGTACATGGTGAGGAAGAAGCAATAAAAGCGCAGGACGCAGCTAGAGCATTGTTTGTTAGTGGAGGTATCAGTGAAGATATGCCTACTACTACTTATAGTAAAGCAGACATTGAAGATGGAAAAGATTTGATCACTTTATTAGTTGATACAAAATTAGCACCAACCCGTTCAGAGGCACGTCGTTTAATTACTCAGGGTGGCGTATTAGTAAATGATGAAAAAGTTACAGAAATAAATACAACCTATACTCTTAAAGATTTTGAAGAGGGTGCTTCCTTAATTATTAAAAAGGGAAAAAAGGGATATCATCAAATTAAAGTAGATTAAGGAATAGAAAAGGTACTAGGAGGAACTATTTTGAAGGAATATGGCGTAAATGAACTTAGGAAAATGTTTTTAAATTTTTTTGAAAGTAAAGAGCATCTTGTAATGAAGAGCTTTTCACTTGTGCCTCATAATGATAAGAGCTTACTTTTAATTAATTCTGGTATGGCTCCTTTAAAACCGTATTTTACAGGACAAGAAATTCCACCAAGCAAGCGTGTTGCATCTTGTCAAAAATGTATTCGTACTGGTGATATTGAAAATATAGGTAAAACTGCTAGACATGGTACTTTTTTTGAAATGTTAGGAAATTTCTCTTTTGGTGATTATTTCAAAGAAGATGCGATTAAATGGTCTTGGGAATTTTTGACTGAAGTAGTTGGACTTGATCCAAATAGACTATACCCTTCTGTTTATGAAGAAGATCAAGAAGCTTTCGAAATATGGAATAAGATCATGGGGATTCCAGCTGAACGAATATTCCCTATGGGAAAAGCAGATAATTTTTGGGAGCATGGTGCGGGTCCTTGTGGTCCATGTTCAGAGATTTATTATGATCGTGGAGAAAAGTATGGCTGTGGAGAAGCAGACTGTACTGTAGGCTGTGAATGTGACCGCTATATGGAAATCTGGAACAATGTATTTACACAATTTGAAAGTGATGGAGCAGGTAACTATACAGAATTAGTGCAAAAGAACATTGATACAGGAATGGGACTTGAACGTCTGGCTGTTATTGTACAAGATGTAGACTCTATTTTTAATGTAGATACGATTCAAGCGCTTGTAGAAGAAGTAAGTAATCTTGCAAAAGTAAAGTATAATTCAGACAAGAAGAAAGATATTTCTTTAAGACTAATTTCTGATCATATTCGTTCTGCAACATTTATGATTTCTGATGGTATTATGCCTACAAATGAAGGACGTGGATATGTACTTAGAAGATTAATTAGAAGAGCAGCAAGACATGGAAGACTTCTTGGAATCGAAGGTAATTTCCTTGTTCAATTAAGTAAGATTGTAATTGAAGGTTCAAAAGATGGTTATCCAGAATTACAAGAAAAGAAAGAGTTTATTCTAAAAGTTTTAGCTGAAGAAGAAACCAAATTTAACAAAACGATAGATCAAGGTCTAAATATTTTAAATGATATGCAAGAAGAAATGGCCAAATCAGCTAGTAAGATTTTATCTGGTGAGGATGCATTTAAATTGTATGATACTTATGGATTCCCATTAGATTTAACAAAGGAAATCCTAGAAGAGAAAGAACTTTTAATTGATGAAGAAGGTTTTAAGACAGCTATGGAAGCTCAAAGAGTAATGGCACGTAAAGCTCGTGGCACTACCAATTATATGGGTGCAGAAGCTACCATATATGAATCCATTGATTCCTCTATTACTTCTAGCTTTGTAGGATATGACAAGTTGGATTACAGCTCTAAAATCAGTGTATTAACTACAGAACATGAGATTGTAGATGGGGTTTCTGAGGGGGAAGTGGCTACAATCTTTGTAGAAGAAACTCCTTTCTATGCTACAAGTGGTGGTCAGGCTGCCGATAAGGGCGTGATTACTTCAAAAGATGGAGAATTTATTGTAGAAGATACGATTAAACTTTTAGGCGGGAAAATAGGACATGTTGGAAAAGTAACAAAAGGCATGTTTAAAGTATCTGATGTAGTAGAATTATCTGTAGATAAAACGGTAAGAAATGCTACAAGAAAAAATCATAGTGCAACTCATTTACTACAAAAGGCATTAAGAACTGTTTTAGGAAACCATGTAGAACAGGCAGGTTCTTATGTTTCTTCAGAACGTCTTCGTTTTGACTTTTCTCATTTTTCTGCACTAACAAAAGAAGAAATTGAACAAGTAGAAGCGATTGTAAATGAACAAATCAAAGAAAATCTTCCTGTTATTACAGAAGTTATGAGTATCGAAGATGCAAAAGAAAAGGGTGCTATGGCCTTATTTGGTGAAAAGTACGAAGAAAGTGTACGAGTAATCAAAATGGGTGAGTTCTCAATGGAACTTTGCGGTGGTACCCATGTAAGTAATACAGCTTCCATTACTGCATTTAAAATATTATCAGAAACCGGTATTGCTGCAGGAGTTAGAAGAATTGAAGCATTAACAGGTGATAATGTATTTGTATATTATAAAGATTTAGAAACAGAACTAAATCATGCAGCACATGTTGCAAAAACAGAAGCAAGTGGCTTGTCTAAGAAAATCGAAAGCTTATTAGAAGAAATAAAAAGTTTAAATAGTGAGAATGAAAAACTGAAAAATAAGCTTGCTAAAGACGCACTAGGGGATATTATGGATCAAGTGGTTTCTGTGAAAGATGTAAAACTATTGGTTGCCCAAGTTGCAGACGTGGATATGAATCAACTTCGTAATCTTGGAGATCAACTGAAAGATAAATTACCAGAAGGAGTTATAGTACTTGTATCTTCACAAGGAAGTGATAAAGTGAATGTAATTGCTATGGTTTCAGATGATGCAATAAAAAAAGGTGCTCATGCAGGTAATTTAATAAAGAGTCTTGCAGCATTGGTAGGTGGAGGCGGTGGTGGCCGACCTAATATGGCTCAAGCTGGTGGAAAAAATCCACAAGGCATTGAAAATGTTCTTAAAGAAGCCCCTGTATTATTAAATGAACAGATTAAATAGAAAAATTTCTTGTTTGATTAAAAAAATAGTTGACGAATAATTTATATATGCTATAATTTTAGTAGTGCAATAAAAATACCCAAACAGTTGTATTTAGCACAATACACAACTGGAGGGAGGTTAGGTGTGATACTATGTCAAATGTAATTGTAAAAGAAAACGAGACTCTAGATAGTGCCCTCCGTAGATTTAAGAGGAACTGTGCAAAAGCAGGTATTCAACAAGAGATCCGTAAAAGAGAGCATTATGAAAAGCCAAGCGTAAAGCGTAAAAAGAAATCTGAGGCAGCTAGAAAGCGTAAATTTAATTAATTAAAAATAAGTTGTAAAAAAAAGCCACATTTCGGATAAGATTATATAATCTTATCCGAAATGTGGCTTTTTA
>CAYYVJ010000140.1:0-3781 GCA_964475115.1 uncultured Lachnospiraceae bacterium | reverse complement strand
TAAGGTGTGTGACACAATTGAATTGAAAAGTGAAGCGGATTTAGGTTAAAAAGATATGCGCAATAAATTGCGCATATCTTTTTTGCATCTAAAGTGGAAATATGAACAAATTGCACAAAGAAAAAAGAAAATAAAGAATTAAAATATCGGAAAGATAAAAGTTGACAGAGATATTATAGTGTGTTAAAGTGATTTCATAAGGACAACCGATTGCGCAAAAGAGGAGGTGCCTATATGTTAGAATCAGTGAAGTTAAGTAGTAATAAAAAAATGACAATTGGGGACATCGCAAAAGAGTTAGGTCTCTCAAAAACTACCGTTTCCAGAGCTATTTCAGGAAAAGGAAGAGTCAGCGAAGATACGAGACGAAGGGTTTTGGCTTATATTGAACTGCATGATTATAGACCAAATGTAATAGCAAGAGGACTTGCGTCTTCAAAAACATATAATATTGCTGTAGTGCTTCCGGCAGATTCCAATGTTGTTGAGACACCATTTTTCCAAGGATGCTTAATGGGAATATGCGAAGTGGCAGCAAGTAGAGATTATGATGTAGTGGTCACTACTATAGTTGCGAATGATATTTCTCTATTAGAGAGAATTATCAGTAACCGAAAGGTAGATGGAGTAATACTTACGCGCCTTTACCTTCGCGACTTGTCTGTAGAATATTTAAAGAAGCAGCAAATTCCTTTTCTTGTAATCGGAACATCTGGTGATGATGATGTTATACAAGTAGACAATGCCCATGCAATGGGATGCCAAGAGATGACGTCTCTACTTTTATCTAAAGGAATCAAATCAATTGCTTTGCTAGTGGGTAATCAAGAATACGTTGTAAACCAGAATAGACGTCAAGGGTTTATAAATGGATGCGAAAAGCAAGGGTTACCTAGTGAGAGCGCTAAGATTTATGAGAATGTTAACACCAAAGCTTTGATTGAGACGATTGTGGAAGAGCTTATAAAAGAAAAGACAGAATGTATTGTTTGTGCGGATGATCTTTTGTGTAGTAGAGTAATCTCTGTATTAGACGAAAGAGGATATACAGTACCTGATGATATAAAGATAGCATCTTTTTATAACAGTACGTTACTTGAAAGTCATCATCCCTCTATTTCAACCATTAAAATTGATGTAAAAGAACTTGGAAGAATGGCAGGGCGTAAACTCATTGATATGTTACAAGGGGTTGAAGTAGAAAGCAAAACTTTATCATCTCACGAAATAGTCCTTAAGAAGTCAACACAGTAATGAAAGTAAAATTTTATAAGGGAGGTTTTATAATGAAAAGAAAAATGATAGCATTGTTTACAGTTATGGGGTTAACAGTATCTTTACTTGCAGGATGTGGGTCATCTGGCACGAGTGAAACTACAAATCAAACTACCACCAAAGGAGCTGGAGAAGCGAATGCGTCTGAGTTAACCACAGAAGATATTACATTAACTGTTTGGGAATCAACTGGCGGACCTGATGACTTTATTAAACAAGCAGGTGAGAAATTTACGGAGAAATATCCTAATATTACAATTAATTACGTAAATGTTGAATTAGCAGATTCATCTACACAAATTGCCCTTGATGGACCAGCAGGAGCAGGAGCAGATTTGTTTGCAGCACCTCATGATAAACTTGGACAGTTAGTAGAAGATGGCCATGTTTTACCAACAGTAAATGCAGATGTTATAAAAGAGAACATTCTTGGTGCATGTAAAACTGCTCTTACAAAAGAAGGAACAATGTACGGCTATCCAGTTTCAGCTGAAACCTATACATTATTTTATAATAAAGACTTGATTTCTGAAGAAGATGTACCTAAAACATGGGAAGACCTTAAAGCTTGGAGTGTTAAGTTTAATTCAGAAAACAGTGGAAAATATGGTTTTATGATGGCGGTAGGAAGTAGCTATTATACAGTTCTGTTCACAACAAGTGCAGACAATCGTTTGTTTGGACCAGAAGGAACAGATGTTGATAATACTAATATTGTATCAGAACAATCAATAAAAGGTATGGAAACATATGCTTCTTTAAGAGAAATTTTAGACTTTCCCGCTGCTGATATTACAACAGCATACGGAGATGGTGCGTTTGCGGCAGGTAATGTAGCTATGTATATAACTGGTTTATGGAATGTTAAAACATTTGAAGATGCAGGGATTAAATTTGGAGTAACAACTCTTCCTTCATTACCTGGAGATACAACTCCTTCCGCTTCTTTTTCTGGAACAAGAGCAATGTTTGTGTCTGCATACTCTGATTATCCAGCAGAAGCAGCAGCTTTTGGTGAATTCTTAGTATCTGAAGAGATGCAAAAACTTCGTTTTGATATTACTACAACAGTACCTTCTATTGAAATTCCAGTAGACAGTGAATATGTTGAAGGTTTTATGAAGCAGTTAGATTATGCTTTCCCTATGCCTTCTATTTCTCAAATGGATAACTGGTGGGGTGCAATGGATGCAGCTAGTGCAAATATTTGGGATGGTAGTGATGTAAAAACTGAACTAGAAGCTGTTGAGACAGCGGTTCTTCAATAATATCTTTACAATAATTGGGGCATGTGAGATAACTTAGAATGTCTCTCATGCCCTAAATTTATAAATATAATCACAATTTAAAGAGGTAGGTGAGAGTAGTGAATTTAAATATGGATGGGTCTTCAAAAAAGAAAGTAAAGAGAGCAGCAATACTTTTTATGGGAATGGGACATATATTATATCTTAAAGAATATGCAAAAGGAATGTTATTTGCCTTAGTTGAGTTACTTGCAATTGTTGCACTTCCTATGGCTATTAATAATATAATGAATTTAGTTACTTTGGGAGAGGCAGATGCTAACTTACCAGTTAAACTAAGGGACAATTCTACCTTTATGCTAATAGAAGGTATTGTAACAATTGTTTTTATTATCTTGTATATCACAATACATATAATTTCAGTAAAAAGTGCTCTTCAATCATATAAAGCCTATTGTCAAAGTGGAAAAGTGAAAAATGGTAAAGGATCTTTTCGGTCAATTTTAGGAGAGGCTTTTCCTATTTTTGGTCTTATGCCAACAATTATTATGGTGCTTTTCTTTGTAGTAGTTCCATTAGTGTTTTCAGCTTCTGTTGCATTTACAAACTATGGAAAAGGCCATATTCCTCCAGGTGCTTCAGTTGACTGGGTGGGTATTGAAAACTTTATCAATTTATTTAATGGTGAAACTTTATGGAGTAGTGCGCTAGTGCGAGTGTCTGTTTGGACATTTGTCTGGGCAGTAGCAGCTACTTTTACATGTTATTTTGGTGGACTTGTTATTGCAGTGGTTTTAAAGGAAAGCAAGATGAAAATAGCTCCGGTATTTCGCGGTATCTTTATTTTACCTTATGCAATTCCATCTGTAATTACAATGCTAGTTTGGAGAAATTTATTAAATGGAAGCTTTGGAGTGGTAAATAATACTTTAAGGTCTCTTGGAATATTAGAACAGACTGCAACGATACCTTGGCTTGGAGATGCTACGCTTGCTAAATTTGTCTGTGTACTGATTAATTTGTGGGCAGGGTTTCCATATTTTATGCTTATGACTATGGGCTCTATGACAGCAATTTCCGAGGATGTTTATGAAGCGGCTAAAATTGATGGTGCAAATAATTTTGATGTGTTTAAAAGAATTACCCTTCCCCTTGTTCGCTTTCAAACAATGCCTCTAATTATTATGTCTTTTACTCATAATATAAACAATTTTGGTGCAATTTTCTTCTTAACTGGTGGAGATCCAAAGGTCTCTGAT
>CAYYVJ010000139.1:0-3795 GCA_964475115.1 uncultured Lachnospiraceae bacterium | reverse complement strand
TTGAAAGGATAACAAAAGATGGCAAACGGAATGGCAGGCCTTTCGATAGGCGTATCAGGATTACAAGCAAGTCAGAATGCTATAAATACAACAGCACACAATTTAGCCAATGTAGGCACTAAGGGTTATGTACGTCAACAAGTAGTATTTTCGGATACGGCGTACTCAACCCTTAATGTAGGCGCAAATGTTACAAACCAAGTTGGTATTGGTGTGGATTTAGCAGATGTTAGAAGGATAAGAGATTATTTTCTGGACAAAGCTTATCGGACAGAAACAGGAAGACAATCTTTTTATGAGAATCAGAAAGAAGCAATTACTGAAATAGAAGAAATATTCGGAGAACTAGAAGGCGTATCTTTTCAAGAATACATGCAAGATTTATCCACCGCCATACAAGAGTTGGCAAAGGATCCTTCTAGTACTGTTAATAAATCTGCCTTAATTGAAAGTGCAACTTCATTTATAGTAAGGGCGGATGCAATTCGAACAGGTTTAGTTAATTATCAAAACACATTAAATACTAAGATTATTAATATGGTAGATCGAATCAATGTCTTAGGAGATAATATAAAGTATTTAAATGAAAAAATATCTATGATAGAAGCAGCTGGAGTAGAAAGTGCAAATGACCTCCGAGATGAAAGGGACAATGCTCTAGATGAACTAGGCGGATTGGTTAAGTTTTCTTATGAAGAAAATAAGGTGGGAATGGTTACCATTAGTATAGAAGGAGTACCTTTTGTTACAGAAACAGGTGTTAACCATATGGCAGCAAAACAGCTAGATGGTGCTAATGACTCTGAACTTGTTACACCTGTATGGGAATATTTGGACGATGCAAAGGTTTACAATCTTCAGGTTCCTGTTTACACAAGTAAAAACACAGATATAGGTGGGCTAAAAGGAATCTTATTGGCAAGAGGAAACTCTCTTGCCGATTACAAAGATATTCCTGATAAAAGTCAATATACAGATGCAGCTGGTGTACTAGACGAAGCTGCTTATAATAAGGCATTAGATGAATATGCCAGATTGGTAGAGCCATCTTCTATTAAAACAGTAATGGCTGAGTTTGATTTACTTATAAATGGAATTGCAGAAGGAATTAATAATATTTTATGTCCAAATACCACTGCTGGAGAAGCTGGAATAACAGGGTTTCCTATAACAGCTACCGATGCAGATGGAAATACAATTACAATAAACGCTGGCACGGTTATCTTGAACACAGAAGCAGCAGGATATGGTTCGGATGATGATAAAACTCAAGGTACTGAATTGTTTACTAGAAATCATACGGAACGTTACATAAAGTGTACTGGAGATGATGGAAAGACTTACTACGTATATAATGAGTTAAATGAATTTGGTGCTAAATCTTTATATTCCCTAGGAAATATAACAGTAAATACTAAAATAGAACAAAATCCAGCCCTACTTCCTCTAGTTACAGCAGAAGGGGAAGAAGATAGACCAAGGGCAACAGCGTTAGCAGATTTATGGGATAAAGCTCTTATAAAGTTGACACCAGATCATGTGTCTCCAAGAGACTTTATGGATTTCTACACAGACTTAATTGGACAAGTAGCTGATGCTGGTAAGATGTACGACAGTATGGTTGATTATCAGACCTCTATGACAGGAGATGTAGATGCGGAACGTCTTAGAATTACAGGAGTATCCTCTGATGAAGAATTGACTAATTTAATTCGTTTCCAAAGTGCTTATAATGCTGCCTCTAGATATATCACAGTAGTAGATCAGATGTTGGAGCATATCGTAACACGCTTATAAAACACTCATAAAATATCGAAGCTGTTTATGAGTGAGAAATAAGTACTTTACACTTATAACCGACTAGAATCGAGGATAGAAAGGATAAAATAAAAATGGCTTCTACATTTTTTGGATTAAGTATAGCAAGTTCAGGTTTAAACGGAGCACAGGTGGCGATTAATACTACAGCCCACAACGTGTCCAATTCAATGACAAAAGGATATACAAGGCAAGTTGCCAACGTGGTGGCAGGAGAGGCCTTAAGAGTAAATGCATCTTATGGTATGGTAGGAAGCGGTGTTACAGCTAAGTCTATTGACCAAATAAGAGATTCCTATTACGATCAAAAATATTGGAATAATAGTGGAAGTTCTGGAGAATTTACTTCTAAGAATTATTATATGGAACAAGTTCAACAATATTTTAATGAAATGACTACACCTGGATTTACCACATACTATGATGATTTTTTTAATGCTCTGGATCATTTATCTGGAACTCCATCTGATATAACTAAAAGAAATCAGGTGATTCAGTATGGTCAGTCTTTTGCAGAGTATTATAACAATATATCTACTAATTTGAACAAACTTCAAGAAGATACCAATGCACAAGTAAAGATTATGGTAGATAGAATTAATTCTTTGGCAAGTGGGATTGCTTCTTTAAATAAACAAATTAGTACGTTGGAAATGAACAAAGGAACTGCAAATGACTTAAGGGATCAAAGAGCTCTTTTAGTAGATGAGCTATCTTCTATTGTTTCTATAAAGGTAGTCGAAAAGCAATCGGATACAGGGAGTTCTAGTTTTGATATAAAAATAAATGGACAGAATCTTGTATATGGTTTTAGTTACAATGAATTAGCTGTTGTTCCCAGAACTTCTGATAACAAAAGAAATAGTACAGATGTGGAAGGCCTATATAATATTGAGTGGGCAAACGGAATGGCATTTGATATGTATCATAAGGAATTAAGTGGAGAATTAAAAGGACTCATAGATATAAGAGATGGAAGTAATGGAGTGGAACCAAATTCTGGTGCGATTCAAAAAACGCTGGAATATAAAGGAATCCCTTATTATCAATCTGAAATCAATAAATTTATGGCAGGCTTTACTGCAGAATTTAACAAGCTTCATGTGCAAGGTGAAGACTTAAATGGAAATAAGGCGACAGAAGTACCGTTCTTTACTGTAAACAATATGACTATAGATGAAATAAAAACAGCAGCTGGAGTGGATTCTTTAAATGATACGGAAGAAGAGATTCAAGAAAAAATTGTTAACTATATAAAAGAAAATATTACTGCTGGAAATGTATGTGTTAATCCAGAGTTGATTAAAGATAACACAAAAATGGCAACGGCATACAGCAGCAAAGATGGCACGGAAGTTGGTGCCGACGAACAGGACTTGGCCATAGATTTAGCAGAGTTAAAGAAAGCGAAGATGTTTATCGGTGGTACTGCTTCAGAATATATGCAGAGTATTATAACTGTTATGTCTATTAATACTCGTGCAGCAGCCAGTATGGAAACGAATCATAGTAATATTGGGAAAGCTATTATCAATCAGAGGCTTTCTGTATCAGGAGTAGATGAAGATGAAGAAGCTATGGATTTAGTTAAATTTCAGCATACATATGATTTATCTGCTAAAGTAATTCAAATTATGTCAGAATTATACGACAAACTAATAAATGAGACAGGTGTATAACTGATATACTAGGAGGGAATTAAATGAGAATCACAAATTCAATGATTATGAATAATTCACTAAGTAATGTAAGTGCAAATAAAAAGAATGCAGACCGTTTAAATACACAGATGTCCACAAAGAAGAAAATCCAGAAACCTTCAGAGGATCCTGTAGTGGCTATCCGCGCATTACGTCTTCGTAGTAATCTAGCTGAACTAAATCAGTACCTAAAGAAGAATGTACCTGATGCATCCTCTTGGTTGAAAATTACAGAAGATGCCTTATCTGGAGTTAGTTCTATGTTAACTGGTATGAA
>CAYYVJ010000138.1:0-3859 GCA_964475115.1 uncultured Lachnospiraceae bacterium | reverse complement strand
GCAAATCTTTGCCTTTTGAAGTCTCTGGTTTTCTTGAAGGGGCCTTTTTAGTCTTTATACTTGTGTTTATTAGTGGAAATGGATTATTTTCATTTTCTGGAATTACCTTAACAATTAATTTCTGAATAGCTTCTAGCAAAGGTTTTTCTTCAAAATCACAAAATGAAATCGCAATTCCACCATGTCCTGCTCTTCCAGTTCGTCCAATTCTGTGAACATAAGTCTCTGGTATATCGGGCAAGTCAAAATTGATCACATGAGAAAGTCCATCTATATCCAACCCACGTGCTGCAATATCAGTTGCAACCAATATTCTTATTTTTCTTTCTTTAAAGTTACTCAAAGCAAGTTGTCTTGCATTTTGTGACTTATTTCCGTGAATTGCCTGTGCGTATAAACCTTCCTTTTCAAGAGACTGGACTATTTTGTTTGCTCCATGCTTTGTCTTTGAAAATACCAGCGCAGACTCCACAGATTTATCCTTTAATATGCGAGTTAAGAGTTTCACTTTATTTACTTTGTCAATAAAATATAGCTCTTGTTTTATAATATCTACGGTAGACGCAACTGGTGTTATCTCTATTTTTAATGGATTTCTCAATATTGCATTGGTTAACTTCTCTATTTCATCTGGCATCGTTGCAGAGAAACACATTGTTTGCCTTTCCTTGGGAAGATATGTGATGATTTTTCTTACATCTTTAATCATACCCATATCCATCATCATGTCCGCTTCATCTAAAACAAAGTACTTAACTTGTTTTAGACTAATAAATCTTTGCTTTATTAGGTCCAATAACCTTCCTGGAGTTGCAACTAAAATATCTATTCCTTTTTCCAGTTCCTTTGTCTGAGGATTTTGTGATACTCCACCATAGATAACCAATGTTCTTAGGCTAAGATTCGCTCCATATGCCTTAAAGCTTTCTCCTATTTGAATAGAAAGCTCTCTTGTTGGTGCTACTATTAGCGCTTTTATTTGTGGTCTTTCTTTTGTCGCTCTTTTTTCGTAAGATAATCCCTGCAATATTGGGATTGCAAATGCTGCAGTCTTTCCCGTACCAGTCTGAGCACAACCTAATAAATCATGCCCTTCTAGTAAATGGGGTATTGCCATTTCTTGTATCGGTGTAGGTTTTGTATATCCCTCAGCTTTCAAAGCTTTCTTAATAGGCTCACTTAGTTTTAAATCATCTATTATCAATAACGTTCTCCTTTAGGTTTTTAAATTATGTAACTATCTATTATATCACACTTTTTATGTCAATGATATTTTTAGTATTGTTATACTATGTTTTTTTATAAAATACTCCTCATCTAAACAAATCATTCTTGTTACAGGATAAACCATTTCAGGTAACGCATGAGAATTCTCCATGTCAAATTCTCCTGACAACTCAATTGCCTCACAGTATATACCACTTTGTCCTATATTAATCTTGGCTTCTTTGTTTTCATCTGAAATATTCACAATTTTAATATATAGTTCTTTTTCATTATTCGAAATACTTGTAGATACATATAGCTCACTATCATCACTGCTTGTCTCCACAATATAATCACCTATATAGTTTGAGAATAATTTCTGTACATAAAAACTAGGAGTTCCATATACGCTGTGATTATCAAACCATATGAGATTTGGTTGCCATTGTTGATGGTCTGATTTGGCAAATAATGGAGCATAACAAGTCATAACAACATGATCAGAGTTCTTCTCGACTCCCGTTAACAATGCCGCTTCTGCAAGAGCTACATACCAATTATTTCTACGACTTTTCACCTCATCCGATGTATGAGCAGCATATTCTCCAATAAGTATTTTCGGCATTGTTCTGTCACACTTATCATATCGATTTACATTTTTTATAAACCAATCGGGAGATTTATAAAAATGTTCATCTACGGCATACGCTTTATCCTTATTACTTTTCAGCCATTCTATAGCAAAATCATAATCTTTTCCTTTCACTGTCCATCCTGCACTTGTTATTAGTTTAATATCTGGATATTTAGCCTTTATCTCTTTTTCAAAGACCTCATATCTTTCAAAATATTCCATACCCCATTGTTCATTACCAATAGCAATATATTCAAGATCAAATGGTTTTTCATGTCCCATTTCTACACGTTTTTTACCCCAAACTGTATTCTCATCACCATTTGCAAACTCTATTAAATCAAATATATCCTGAATCCATTTATCAAGATCCTCTAACTCCACAAGAAGTCCTTCATGCCACTGGCAGGTCATTCCTGCATTCATTACAGGTACAGGCTTTGCATTCAAATCCTCGCAAAGTAAAAAATATTCATAATATCCCAATCCATATGATTGAAAATAATCTTCTGATTTTCTACCCTCTTGCTGGTACTCTTCCATTTGCCAGCGATTCCAATTAGTCTTACGTTCTTCTATTTTACCAATCGTATCTTTCCAATTATACATATTTTCAAAACTACGTCCTTCCACGATGCAACCACCTGGAAAGCGCATAAACTTGGGACTTAGCTCTTTTAATTTTTCCACCAAATCGCTACGAAGACCATTTTTTCTATTCTTATATGTATTCTTAGAAAAGAGAGAAATAAATTCTAAATTTACATGCCCATCATGCTTTAATAGAATTTCCAAGTATGCATGTTTACACTTCTCAAGTGTCGTTAAAACAGTCTCATATTTCACCCAACTATTGGATCTTACTTCTATTTCACTTTGACCATATATTTTACCCTCTTTATCCACAGCACGAACAAGAAGCTTTATTGGCTCATCTGCCATTGCATAACAAGAAAAATTAAACGTCATTCTATAATCTACAGCAAAACCTTCTTCACAGAATCCTATGTTTTTAATTCCACTTCCTGCCATCCCACTTAAGAAAGCATAGTGTTTATGTACATCATTAATAGGATTCTCTTTTTTTATCTGAAAATCTACATTGCCAATTTTTTTCCAACACATTTTATGCTTTGCTATGTTGTTATCCCTATCATAATATTCAAAGGAGCGATTTGGCAAAAGTTCACCATACAGACCTCCATCTCCTCCATAATTAATATCTTCAAAAAATATACCATAGAGCATTGGACTAATTTCAGTTATCTTCTTTTTTGTATTTATCGTAATATTCATGGGGTCCTCCATTTCAGCATCCTATTGCTGTTAATAGCTAAAGTATAGCATAAAATAATAAGAATGATAAGAGGGTGAATGCTAGCCTTTTTTTTATTGCATTAAGCCAAAATCCCGAATAATATCTCTTTTCTTGTAAATAGTAATACTATTAACATACAAGGAGAATAATCATGGCAAAAGATTCACAACTTGACCCAAAAGCGATTCGTAAAGAAAAATCAAATGGTGGCCCTACTATGGCCGAGAGTGCATTAGACGGAGAAAGCCGAAATACTAAGAAACAATCAGGCAACCGACATAAACCCGGTAACGACAAAAACTAAAAACTCTCACCTTCCATTTATCACCTTTGGGATGTTTCTTTGGATAAGGCGTTTTCTATAGAGAACATAAAAAAGAGGTTAAGTTCATACACCATTTACTGGTCACTTAACCTCTTTCCTTATGCTTTTTTTACAAATTCAGTTTAAACTCATAGCGCTAAATCCATCTATCTTACAATCAATATCATGCCCATCACTAGTATCATGTATCAACCTAATGCTCTTCACCTTTGTACCCTTTTTCACCGATGATGAACTTCCTTTTATTTTTAGGTCCTTGATTACAATTACAGAGTCGCCATCACTTAAAATGTTTCCATTCGCATATTTAATAATACCTTCATCATTTTTATCTGCCTGTATTTCTAAATTCCATTCATGAGCACATTCTGGACAA
>CAYYVJ010000137.1:0-3958 GCA_964475115.1 uncultured Lachnospiraceae bacterium | reverse complement strand
CCAGCAGTAATGGTTGCAGGATTAGAGCAGAGATGGGACTTAATGTATTATATGGGTATTCTTTTGTTACTGATTATTTACAAGTGGGTATCCAGTATAGTACAGGGAATGATGTCATCTTATTGTTATAACAGTAGGGCAAACTATAGAGCACATTATTCAAGACCTTATGTACTGAAAAAAATGCGTGTGGATTATGATGTTCTTGAGAAAAAGGAGTTTCAAACACATGCAAGTGCTGCTTATACAGCAATTTATCAGGGAAGAGGTATCGATGATGCAACATGGAGATTACCGAACTTCATAGCCTTTCTAGGTCAATCCATTGTTTACGGGATTTTACTTACTAGGGTCAACTTCTTGATCTTGATATTAGCGCTTATTTCTACCATGATTCAAGTTAAACTTCTGAAATTTGCACGGTTAAAACATGGAGAAGTTCATCCCTATTTAACAGATGATTCAAAGAAAATGGCTTATATTACTAGCCAAAGTATGGAGCCAGCTGCAGGTAAAGATATTCGATTATATCATATGGCAGGGTGGCTTATGAAAAAGTACGAGGATACGTTAGATGACATGAATGGATTGTATTATAAAGTACATAACTGGTATTTTGTCAGGAGTTTGTCTGATGCAGGATTAGATTTTCTGAGAAATGGATTAATATATGCTTATCTGATTTATCTTACTACGATAGGTAAATTGACTGTTGCTGAATTTGTTTTATATTTTGGTTTCGCCAATAGTTTTGCCAATCAAATGTTTCTGGCTTTACGGGAGGCCCTTTCCTTCGGTATTATTAGCAATACTTTTAGTAGTATTCGGGAGTATTTTGATACAGAAGAGAAACGAAACACGGGAAATAAGTTAGAGGATGAGGTATTAGAAAAAATAAAAAGTGATGCAGTGATCCTTGAACTAAACAATGTAAGTTATACTTATCCAGGACAAGAGGAAGCTACGATTTCTCATATAAATCTTAGGGTGAAGGCAGGCGAAAAATTAGCCCTGATTGGTTTAAATGGAGCAGGTAAGACCACTTTAGTAAAGCTAATCTGTGGTTTCTATGAACCGACAGAGGGAGAAGTTTTATTAAACGGAATTCCAATTGAGAAGTTTGATAGGCAACAATATTATAGCTTGATTTCAGTATTATTTCAGGATTATTCTTTGTTGCCATTTACATTGGACGAGAATATTGCATCTGCATCTAAGTCAGATATCGATAATATAAAGCTAGAAAAATGTCTTGATGAATCTGGTTTTACAGAACGGTATCAGAGACTTCCTGAGAAAGGGAATAGTCTCATGATTAGAGGAATCCATGATAAGGCAATTGATTTATCTGGTGGAGAAAAACAGCGTTTACTATTTACAAGAGCACTCTATAAAGAAGCTCCACTACTTATTTTAGATGAACCAACTGCTGCCCTAGATCCTATTGCAGAAAACGAGATCTATTTAAAATATGGGGAGGCTACTAAGGGAAGAACATCCATTTACATATCACATAGACTTTCTAGTACTAAGTTTTGCGATCGAATTATTCTATTGGAGAATGGAACTATTATAGAAACGGGTACCCACGCAGAGTTAATACAAAAGGATGGAAGGTATGCATCTCTATATGAATTACAAAGTCAATATTATAAAGAGCAAGAAAAGGAAACAGTAAGACAACAACTAATGGAAGGGGTGTTATAGTACATGAAGAAAGATTCGGATTTTAAAGTCTTAAAAAGATTATTTGGTCTGTATGCAAAACATAATAGAGAGACCATTATTGCATGTATTATACTAGCCTTTGTCACTGGTATTCGACCATATATTTCTATTGTTTTGTCTGGTCTTTTAATTGATGGATTGCTTGATGGAAAAGAGCTAAACATCATATTGCAGTATATGGTAATTGGGTTATTAGCAGTCTTAGGAGCACAGCTGCTTGAGTCCTATTTAAGAGAATTCTTTAATGCAAGAGTTGAGAATTGTATGGAACGACAAAATCGAGACTTGAATGAGCAGAGTATGGAAATCGATTATGAGAATCTAGAGAATCCTGAATTACAGGAAAAAAAGCGTAAGCAAGAACAGGTGGTAAATGTAAGAGGTGGGATATACTGGATGATTATTTGGCCCTTAGACAGAGGATTGACCGGACTCATCAGTGTTATAACTGCAATCGTTGTTGCAATTCCTTTATTTAATCTGGGTATTGAAGCGACTGCTTATGGCTTCCTTTCTTCCAATTGGTTACTTATGCTGTTAATGGTTATTCTGGGCGTGGGAGCATACATAAGTTATAGTTCAAGTAATAGGTGGAATAAAAAGACTAAAATAACATTTGAAGAATATGCAAAGTGTAATAAGGTCAGTAATTATTTTCTACACAATATATTATCAGGTGCTGAGACTATGAAGGACCTTCGTATTTTTGAGCAAGAAAAGATAATAGAAGAGGGGATTTTCGAAAAGGAAGAGGAAGCAAAAGGAGTTTTGAGAAAATTAAGATATTTAGGAATTCAACAAACTTCTATAGAAAACTCCATTTCTAATATCAGTGGTGGATGTGTATATTTGTATGCAGCGATAAAGGCTTATATGGGATTGATTAGTATTGGTAGTGTGGTTCGTTATGCTGGAAGTATTATCAAATGTGTTGATGGACTTGTAGATATATTACTAGCACTTTCATACTGGCGTTTGGCTGCAGACTATGGCAGAGATTATTTAGACTATATTGAATTTAAAAATACTAAAGAAGAGGGTGATTTATCTTTAGAAGAGAGTAGTGATGGACGCTTTCAGGTAGAATTCGATCATGTTTCTTTCAAATACCCAGGCAGTGATATTTATGTAATCAAAGATCTAAGTTTAAAGCTGGATTTAGGAGAACGAATGGCCATTGTTGGGAAAAATGGTTCAGGAAAGACAACCTTTATCAAACTATTATGTCGCTTGTATGATGTTACAGAAGGTGAAATCAGGCTAAATGGTATAAACATATGCAAGTATAATCTAAATGATTATATGAGATTCTTTTCCGTAGTGTTTCAGGATTATCGAATCTTTTCCTTAAAGGTAGGGGAAAATATTGCGGCTAATGAGACGGTAGACCAACCCCGGGCAATCGATGCTTTAAATAAAGCAGGATTAAAAGAACGATTTGAACAGATGCCAGAAGGTCTTGATACCTATGTTGGAAAAGAATTTGATGGGAAAGGTGTTAATGTATCTGGTGGAGAACGACAGAAGATGGCCATTGCACGTGCAATTTATAAAGGAGCACCCTTTGTCATAATGGATGAACCTACTGCAGCATTGGACCCAATTTCAGAATGTGAAGTTTATGCTGGCTTTGATAAAATGGTAGGTAATAAGGCCGCTATTTATATTTCACACAGATTAGCATCTTGTCGCTTCTGTAATGATATTCTTGTTTTTGATGGTGGAAACATAATACAGCATGGGAAACATGAGGAATTGCTAAGAGAGACAGGTTTATATCAGAAATTATGGAATGCTCAGGCACAATATTATCAAGATACGGGGGCATTTCAAATGTCTTAAAATTTAAAACATGGGGGAAAATGAAAGATGAACAATATTAAAAGATATCATATAAATGAAGAATGCGCATGGTCACAAATGGTAGAGGCAGGAGATTTTGTATTTTTGAATTTCTGTGTAGGAAATGTTGGGCAATCTGTTGAAGCGCAGGTGCATGGTGCACTTGATGATATGGAGAATCATCTAAAACAGATTGGATTGACTTTAGCGTCTGTAGTTAAGGTAGATGTTTTGTTACGAGATGCTTGGAATATACCTACTATGGAAAAAGTGTTTAAGGAACGTTTTCAAGGTCAGTATCCAGCACGAAAAACCATACAAACAAATTTTGCGCATAGAGGTGGTCCAGAGGGACTTCATGTACAAATTGATGCAATTGCATATAAGA
>CAYYVJ010000136.1:0-4037 GCA_964475115.1 uncultured Lachnospiraceae bacterium | reverse complement strand
TCATTTTTTGAAAAGAGGAGTATATCCTCTTTTTTTATGTCCAATAATATGTGTAGAAGACTGCGTCGGATGCGAGTTAGAGTATATTGCCTAGTTTTTAGAATATCTGCAAAATTTAAAAAAGAGCTATAATTATCAATTTGATTGTTAATTCTTGCCCCTAAGTCTTCTGAAACATCAAAATAATCGTTTAGCCTATTTTCCTTTTGTGACAATAAACTTTTTAATTTATAGTAAAGCATAGAAGAAATATCTTCTTCTAGAATTGGATACGTTGTCTGATGTTGATTTTTTAATAGGTCAAAAACAGAAGAGGGAACTAAAGGCTCTAGCTCTTTCCATTCCAAAGTATTTTCTTGGTCAAAAAAAGTTCGAATACCTGTTGCAGAAGAGAATTCATTGAAAGTATATTTGTCATGATATCCGCTTCCGTGTCTTTTTATTGTATAAGGAATGATTGAACTGTTTCGCTTTTTAAGTGCCTTTAGATACTCTATGCCCAAAATATTATTTGGAGAAGAAAATAATTCAGCATCAAGTTCTGAGTTATGGGAAGATACAGCATGCGTTCGAGCTTGTGGAAAGGTTAACCCATCTTTTAAACCTTGTTTTAGGGTCTCTTGATATTCAGGTGTTTCGTTTGTCAAGATATTTGCAGCATCAGAGAGATGAGTAATATTTCCATCCTCACTTCCGAAGCAGATAAAATCAACCACGCCAAGTTTGTCCAATATGGATACGGCACCCATAGAAAAATACTCAGCACTTGCAGTAGCATAAGATACAGGTAATTCAATTACTAAATCTGCACCATTTAATAGAGCCATTTTCGTACGAAGATATTTGTCACATAAGGCTGGTGTACCTCTCTGGACAAAGTTTCCACTCATAATTATGATTACATAATCAGCTCCAGTGATTTCTTTGGATTTCTTTATGTGATAAGAATGTCCATTGTGAAATGGATTATATTCTGTTATTAGACCTAGAACCTTCATATGTTATATGCAACTCCTTTTTCCTTATTCTTGGTATAGTGTATGATATTTTTCCTGAAATAGCAACAAAAAATGTTTTCAATAAAATACAAGAATAACCTTGTATACAATAAACTTTAGCTGTATAATATAGCTAATAATGTAGAAATTTGAAAGGAGTAACACACTCATGGGATTTATTGATGAAATCAAACGAAGAGCAAAAGCGGACAAGAAAACAATCGTATTACCAGAATCAATGGATAGAAGAACTTTTGAAGCAGCTGCTACCATTTTAAAGGAAGACATAGCAAATATTATTATAGTAGGAAGCCCTGCAGAAGTAGAACAAAATAGTAAAGGCTTTGATGTTTCAAAAGCAACTATTATCGATCCAGCAACATCTGAAAAAACAGCAGGTTATATTGAACTGTTGGTGGAATTAAGAAAAGTAAAAGGTATGACTGCTGAACAAGCGAAAGATTTATTGTTAAAAGATTATTTATATTATGCTGTTATGATGGTTAAAGTAGGAGATGCCGATGGTATGGTATCAGGAGCGTGTCATTCTACTGCAGATACACTTAGACCTTCTCTACAAATATTAAAAACAAAACCAGGTACTAAATTAGTATCAGCATTTTTTGTAATGGTAGTTCCAGACTGTGAATTTGGCGCAAATGGAACCTTTATTTTTGCTGATTCAGGATTAAATCAAAATCCGAATCCAGAGGAATTAGCAGCGATTGCTGGTTCTTCAGCAGAATCATTTGAATTACTTGTGCAAGAAGAACCTATCGTAGCCATGTTGTCTCATTCATCTATGGGAAGTGCAAAACATGATGACGTTACAAAAATGGTAGAAGCTACAAGACTTGCCAAAGAAGCATATCCTGATTTGAAGGTAGATGGAGAACTTCAGTTAGATGCTGCTATTGTTCCTAGTGTAGGATCATCTAAAGCTCCAACTAGTTCAGTTGCTGGAAAAGCAAATGTATTAGTTTTCCCTGACTTAGATGCAGGTAATATTGGATACAAACTTGTACAGAGACTTGCAAAAGCAGATGCTTATGGTCCAGTTACTCAAGGCATTGCAAAACCAGTAAATGATTTATCACGTGGATGTAGCGCGGCAGATATTGTTGGCGTAGTTGCAATTACAGCAGTACAAGCACAAGCAAATAATTAAAAAAATATGGAGGATCAATTTAATGAATATATTAGTAATTAACTGTGGAAGTTCATCACTTAAATTCCAATTAATCGATACAGCAAGTGAAGGAGTTCTTGCAAAAGGGCTTTGTGAAAGAATTGGAATCGACGGAAGCAGATTAGTATACCAACCTGCAAATGGGGAAAAAGAAGTTACAGAAGCGGCTATGCCAACACATAAACAAGCTGTTAAAATGGTTTTGGATGCACTTGTAAATGAAAAGAGCGGCGTAATAAAAAGTCTTGATGAAGTAAATGCAGTAGGCCATAGAGTGGTTCACGGTGGAGAGAAATTCACATCTTCTGCTATCTTAACAGATGAAGTAATTCATGCTATTGAAGAATGTAATGATTTAGCTCCTCTTCACAATCCAGCTAACCTAATTGGTATTGATGCATGTAAAGAGCTTATGCCAGAAACACCTATGGTAGCTGTTTTTGATACTGCTTTCCATCAAACTATGCCAGAAGAAGCTTATTTATATGGAATTCCATACGAATATTATGAAAAACATAAAATGAGAAGATACGGTTTCCACGGAACAAGTCACAGCTTTGTATCAAAGAGAGTTGCTGATATTTTAGGAAAACCATATGATAGTTTAAAAACAATTGTTTGTCATTTAGGAAATGGTGCAAGTGTATGTGCTGTAAAAAATGGAAAGTCTGTTGATACAAGCATGGGACTTACTCCACTTGAAGGACTTATAATGGGAACTCGTTCAGGAAGCATTGATCCAGCTGTAATCGAATTTATTGCTAAAAAAGAAAACTTAGAATTATCAGAAGTAATTGATGTGTTAAATAAGAAATCAGGTGTTTATGGTCTTTCTGAAGGCATTTCAAGTGATTTTAGAGACTTAGAAACTGCTGCTGCAGAAGGAAGTGTTGCTGCGAAGAGAGCAAGAGATGTGTTTAATTATAGAGTTGCTAGTTATATCGGCGGATATGTTGCTGCTATGAACGGTGTAGATGCTATTGTATTCACAGCAGGTCTTGGAGAAAATGATACATTGGTAAGAGCTGATATTTGTGCTTATTTAGGATACTTAGGAATTACAATTGATGCGGAAGCAAATAAAGCAAGAGGAAAAGAAATGCGCCTTTCTACTCCTGATTCAAAGGTTTCTGTTTGGACAATTCCTACAAATGAAGAATTAGCAATTGCAAAAGAGACTTATCAATTAGTAAAATAATCTTGACAAAATAGTTACGAATCAGTATACTATACAAGTATGTAAAAAAGAGTTTATCAAAGTTTGTATTTGCAAACACATCGTAAGCTCTAGGAGAATAATATGTTAATTAATTTAGCAGAGCTTTTAACCAACGAAGGAAAAGTCAAGGAAGTAATTTCTGATTTTGGACCAGATGTTTTCTCTACAAAATTAGGTGAATATGAAGTAATAGATAAGAAGCCTATTAAGTTTATTTTAACTACTGTAGATAAGAAGACCATTCTAGTCACAGCAGATGTAGAGATGTCTTTGCTGATTCCTTGTGACAGATGTCTCGAAGCTGTTAGGAGAGATTTCCATATTAATATCAATAGAGAAATTAATATGGCTGTTAAAGAACTTCATGAAGAAGATGTGTTGGAAGAAGTGAATTTTATGAGTGGAAATAACCTTGATGTGGACAAAATGGTTCACGGTGAGATTTTACTGAACTTACCTATGAAAGTTCTTTGCGATGAAAGTTGTAAAGGAATTTGTAATAGATGTGGTGCAAATCTCAATCATGGGACTTGCGACTGCGATATCACAGAGCTTGATCCACGAATGGCTGTAATACGTGATATCTTTAAGAATTCATGACAAATAATTTTATTATTTGTAATACAAGGAG
>CAYYVJ010000135.1:0-4121 GCA_964475115.1 uncultured Lachnospiraceae bacterium | reverse complement strand
TTCTAAAATTCAAAAGAGAATCATAAATATAGTAGTGGACAAATTACAAAAAGGTGTAAAGCAGGATGTGGAAGGGAGAAATACAAAATGATGACAGATAAGGTAATTGAAAACAACAAAGTAGGCATAATAGGTGAGGTGCTCTCAGATTTCGAATTTAGTCATGAGGTATTTGGAGAAGGATTCTACATGATTGATGTAAGTGTAAGTCGTTTGAGCAATCAGTCTGATGTAATTCCTCTAATGGTATCGGAAAGATTAGTAGATATTTCCCGAGACTATAAAGGGAAGTTGATCGAAGCTATAGGTCAATTCAGATCATATAACAGACATGAGGGCAACAGGAATCGATTGGTTTTATCTATTTTTGTAAGGGAATGGCAAGTCTTAGAGGATACCAGTGAAGTTGGAAAAACAAATCAAATTTTTCTAGAAGGTTTTATTTGTAAAGCTCCAATTTACAGAAAAACACCTTTAGGAAGAGAAATTGCTGATTTGCTTGTTGCAGTGAACAGACCTTATGGGAAATCAGATTATATTCCTTGTATTGCATGGGGAAGAAATGCCCGATTTGCTTCAAATTTTCAAGTGGGTGGAAAGATTAAAATATGGGGAAGAGTTCAGAGTAGAGCATATATTAAAAAGCTGGGAGAGAGTGAAGAAGAAAAACGAACAGCATATGAGGTATCCGTAAGTAAATTAGAGTATGGAGAATAGCAATGCAAGTGGCTATTCTATAAAAAAGATTTGTTTTTCTATAGGAAATGAATTACAATAAGGATATTGAAACACTTAAGGAGAAAATATGGAAAACAAAGATAATAGTTTTAAATCTGGATTCGTTGCTTTAATAGGTAGACCAAATGTTGGAAAATCCACTTTGATGAACCATTTGATAGGGCAAAAGATAGCCATTACTTCAAATAAACCGCAGACTACTAGAAATAAAATCCAGACAGTCTATAATAATGAGGAAGGGCAAATAATTTTTCTAGATACACCGGGTATTCACAAGGCGAAAAATAAGCTGGGCGAATATATGGTGAGTATAGCGGAAAGAACGCTACGTGAAGTAGATGTTATTTTATGGTTGGTGGAACCCTCTACCTTTATAGGTGCAGGAGAACGTCACATTGTTGAAAGATTAGAAAAAGTAAAGACACCAGTTATTTTGGTTATTAATAAAACAGATACAGTAAAAAAAGAAGAAGTTCTTAGATTTATTGATGCATACCGTAAAATTTATGAATTCGCAGAGATTGTTCCAGTTTCAGCTTTGAAGGGGGATAATACTCAAGTTTTAATTGATGTTATTTATAAATACTTACAATATGGTCCAGCCTTTTATGATGAAGATACCATAACTGACCAACCGATGCGACAGATTGTATCAGAATTAATCCGTGAAAAAGCACTTCGATTGTTAGAGGAAGAAATACCTCATGGTATAGCAGTATCTATTGAATCTATGAAAGAAAGAGCAAATGGAAAAATAGTGGATATTGAAGCTACAATTATATGTGAAAAAGATTCACATAAAGGAATAATAATTGGTAAACAAGGATCCATGTTAAAGAAAATTGGTACTGTCGCTCGCCAAGAGATAGAAGAGATGCTGGAACAAAAAGTAAATCTTCAGCTTTGGGTAAAAGTAAAGAAAGAGTGGAGAGACAGTGATTTCTTACTTAAAAATTACGGCTATCATGAAAATGAAATGAATTAAAAAGTCAAGTCTTTTTTGAAGAAAAACGATTGGAAAGTATTACACAGTATAGTTCGTTTTAATTTGGAAACCCTAATCTTAACAAGTAAACAAACATAAGATTAAGGGGGAAATTACATGGGAAATCTTGAAGATTGGAAAAGTTTTGAACAATCAGGAAAGGTTAGTGATTATCTTTTATACAAATACAAAGATGAATCACTCTATACAAATGAGATAGCGTCTTCCAGTATTGGTAGGCGAATAGGTGAAGATGCATATGGCAGATTTGATCAAGACAACAGGCATGGTATTATCTGCCATGCCTGTTGGAGAATATGATAAAAGGTTAGTAATACTAACAAAGGAGAGAGGGAAGATTTCTGCATTTGTTCGTGGAGCCAGAAGGCAAAACAGTCCAATGCTAGCAGGAAGCCGTCCTTTCTCTTTTGGTGAATTTATGCTATTCGAAGGCAGAGGCTCATATACAGTATCTTCTATAAATATTAGTCATTACTTTATGGAAATAAGTACTGATTTTTATGGAGCCTACTATGGCTTCTATTTTTTAGAGTTTGCAGATTATTATACAAGAGAAAATGTAGATGAGTCTGAAATGATTAAGCTTTTATTTCAATCTCTTCGTGGACTTTTAATAGATACTATTCCTAATGAACTTATTAGGTACATATATGAATTAAAGGCTATGGTATTGAATGGGGAATACCCAAATGTATTTTCATGTGTAATATGTAAAAGTGAAGAAGATTTAGCTGGATTTAGTGCAAAGAGAAATGGTGTTGTCTGCGGAAATTGCAAGAATAAAATAGAAGATGTCATAACGATTAATGAATCTACAGTCTATACATTACAATATATCGTTAGTGTGGGTATAGAAAAGTTATATACATTTACAGTTTCAAAAGAGGTATTAAAAGAGCTGTCTATGGTTATAAATCGCTTTAAGGTTCTTAATATTGACAAGAAAATGAAATCCTTAGAGATATTATTGGAGATTAATTCACAAAAGTTAGATTAGCATATTGAAAAACTTTCGAATTAAGGGTACAATAAGAAAACCTTTGTATGGATAAATAAGTATAGAGGAGTCTATAGAATATGAGGATCCAAAAGATGAAAAAAATACAATATATTATATTTGTATCGCTTTGCATAGTAATAATGGCTACTAGTTGTAGTAAAAAAGAGTTAGAAGCAAATACAGATACTATTTTTATAGAGGGAGCACATAATATAATTGGTGTTATCGTAGAAGCTTTTGATAAACCTTATTATAATGGTGATGAATTGAAAGGTTTTATTGAGGGTGAATTATCTCTTTACAATTCTGAAGTAGGAAGCTCTGCAATCCTGCTAAATAAGTTTGAAGTTACAAATGAAGCTGCGAAGGTATTTTTACAATATGCTTCTTATGAAGATTATAAAAATTTTAACGAAGTAGAATTCTTTGTCGGAACGGTTGAAGAAGCACTAGAGGCGGGATACGACTTTGATGAGGAGTTTCTCAACTATGCAAAGCTATCAAAAGCATCAAAGGAAGATGTGACAGAAAAGAAAAAGAATAAAGTATTGATTTCAGATGAAGATATTATGCTTCAAATAAATGGAACAATCTTATATATAAGTGACAATGTACAAGAAAAAAGTAAGAAAAGTGCCCAGTTAAAAGGGGAAGCTCTTTCTTATATAATATATAAATAAAGAATGTAGAGGATAGAAAAATGGAAAAAACAATGGAAAAAATAGTTGCTCTCGCTAAATCCAGAGGGTTTGTATATCCAGGTTCTGAAATTTATGGAGGTCTGGCAAATACTTGGGATTATGGAAATTTGGGAGTAGAGTTAAAAAACAATGTAAAAAAAGCATGGTGGCAAAAATTTGTTCAAGAAAGTCCTTATAATGTAGGCGTGGATACAGCTATATTAATGAATCCACAAACATGGGTGGCTTCTGGTCATTTAGCAGGCTTTTCAGATCCTCTAATGGATTGTAAAAGTTGTCGTGAAAGATTTCGTGCTGACAAACTAATTGAAGACCATTTGGCTGAGAACAAAATAGAGATAGAAGGTTCTGTAGATGCTTGGTCAAATGAAGAAATGAAGAAATATATTGATGAGAAAAACATTGGATGTCCAAGTTGTGGAAAACATGATTTTACAGATATCCGTCAGTTTAACTTAATGTTTAAAACTTCCCAAGGTGTTACAGAAGATGCTAAAAATACAGTATATTTAAGACCTGAAACAGCACAGGGTATCTTTGTGAATTTTAAAAATGTTCAAAGAACTTCTAGAAAGAAAATACCATTTGGAATTGGTCAAATCGGTAAATCTTTCCGTAATGAAATTACTCCAGGAAACTTTATTTTCAGAACGAGAGAATTTGAGCAAATGGAACT
>CAYYVJ010000134.1:0-4125 GCA_964475115.1 uncultured Lachnospiraceae bacterium | reverse complement strand
TTCTAATTCTGATAAATCTGCCATAAAAATTCCTCCTTTAAAAGATATTCATTATAGTATCTCTTTTAAAGAAGGAATTTATTCATCCTATTTTATTATAAAGTTCTTGGTATTTCTTTGCAGAGGTCTTCCAAGAAAAATCTGCTTCCATTCCTCTGTCTATCAATTTGTTCCATTCACGTTTTCTATTATAGTATATATTTTCTGCATAACGTATTGTATCTAACATTTCATGTGCATTATAATTAGCAAAGGAAAATCCTGTTCCTGTACTTTCATATTCATTGTATGGAATCACTGTATCTTTTAGTCCACCTGTTTCTCTTACGATTGGTACTGTTCCATATCTCAAACTCATCAACTGACTTAATCCACATGGTTCAAATAAGGATGGCATTAAGAAAGCATCACAAGCTGCATATATTTTATGGGACATTATTTCCGAATAGTAAATATTTGCAGAAACCTTATCTTTATACTTCCAATCATAATGTTTGAATAGATTCTCATAACGCTCTTGTCCTGTACCTAAAATCACGAATTGTAAATCCTCTGTACAAATGTCTTCCATAACACATTCAACTAAGTCTAATCCTTTTTGATCGGTAAGCCTTGATACAATTCCTATCATAAACTTCTTTTCATTTTTTTCTAAACCTAATTCTTCTTGCAGAGCTTTTTTGTTTTTCCATTTTTCTTTTCGAAAATTAATAGAACTGTAGTTTCTAAAAATCATTGGATCTATTTCCGGATTATATTCTTTATAATCAATACCATTTACAATACCAAGCAATTTATCTGATTTTGCTAGTAGAAGTCCATCTAAACCTTCTCCATAAAATGGTGTTTTAATTTCTTCTGCATATGTATTACTAACAGTAGTTATATAATCTGCATAGACCATTCCGCCCTTTAACAAATTTGCATCTGTATAGGATTCCAGTTTGTCCGGAGTAAAATACTCCTCTGATAAACCTGTAATCCTCTTAACTGTAGCAATATCCCATCTTCCTTGAAATGCCAAATTGTGAATTGTCATAATCGTTTTCATTTTCTTGAAGAAATCATTCTCAGCAAAATCCGTATGTCGATATACCGGAATTAAGCCTGTTTGCCAATCATGGCAATGAAGAATGTCTGCTTGAAAATCGATTATAGGCAAAACAGATAAGACTACTTTTGAAAAAAAAGTAAATTTCTCAATATCCCATTTTCCATCCTCATATGGTTTTGCTCCGGAAAAATAATATTCATTGTCGATAAAATAGAAAGTCGTTCCCTCATAAACGAATTCAAATATACCAACATAATGACTTTTCCAAAACAAATCCATATAAAAGTGAGTTTGATACTTCATTTTGTTTTTAAATTCTTCTTTTATAAATGAATATTTAGGAAGAATTACTCTTACATCATAGGCCTCTTTATCAAAATATTTAGGTAAAGAACCTATAACATCTGCCAATCCACCAGTCTTTACAAATGGTGTTGATTCTGATGCAGCAAATAATATTTTTTTCATAAACTGACCTCCCATAAATATAATAGAATTATAATTCCCTTTCCTCTATTATACATTACATCTTTTTTTATGGAAAGACTTGTTTTTTATAGTTTAAATTTATGTTCTAATCTAATTTTGTCAGAAATTAAAGCAATAAATTCAGAATTTGTTGGTTTTCCTTTTCCATTATTTACAGTATAACCAAATAATGCATCAATGGTATCCATCTTTCCCCTACTCCAAGCTACTTCTATCGCGTGTCGAATAGCTCTTTCTACTCGACTTGGTGTTGTTTGGTGTTTCTTAGCTATTGTTGGATACAATACTTTAGTAATAGAATTCAACATGTCAATATCATTTACCGACATCATAATTGCATCTCTAAGATATTGATATCCCTTTATATGAGCAGGAACGCCAATTTCATGTATCACATTGGTGACATCAGTCTCCAGGTTTCTTAAGGAATAGTCCTTCTTATCCTCATAAATACTATTTTTTCTTATTTCTGTAGTCTTTTTAAATGATTTTTTTTGTAAATGACGAATGCGATTTAAAATAATGTCATTATCAAATGGTTTCATAATGTAATAATTTGCACCTAATCCAAAAGCGTCTTCTGTTATTCCTTCTTGTCCAATGGCAGTAATAATAATGAATTTAGGATGTTTCTTCATAGTCGTATCCCGATTCACTTTATCCATTACTGTAAGTCCATCCATCTTTGGCATGATAATGTCTAAAAGAACAACATCCGGCTCTTTTTTCTTAATAATATCATAGACCTCCTCCCCATCATTTGCCCGTCCTACCACCTCAATTCCTTCATCTTTGCTAAGGATTTCATCCAATAATGCGACCATTCTCTCATTATCATCAGCAATTGCAATGTTTATTTTCTCCATTTGACTCTCCCCCAATATACATATTTTAAAACAATTCCAATTATATAGACATTTTTTCCAAATTGCAAGTTTGATATTAGCAATTTATTCGACATAATAACATTTATACATCGAGTTTTTAAAATCTTTGGACTTTTCACTGCATTTCCTGCTCTATTCAGTGAATTTTCTACAATTATTCTATCACAAAGACTTAAATTGACTTAATTCGATAAAGTCAAAGTGTTTTTGTCATGAAATTTATTTCCTTTCACTCTTAGAAGATAATAACATATTCTCAATAAAAATCCCATATCCTTTTGTAGAGTCTTGGACAAAAACATGGGTTACTGCACCGATTAATTTACCTTTTTGAATAATCGGACTTCCACTCATTCCCTGTACAATACCATTTGTTATCTTAAGTAATTCTTCATCTACCACCTTGATTTCCATGCCTTTACTTAAATTGTAGTCTGATTTGTCAATTTTAGTAATCTCTATTCTATAGTCTTTTAAAGCACCATCCACTTGACATCGAATAAATGCCGGTCCTAATTTTATATCCTGTTTCAATCCTATTTCTAAAAATTCTTGATCCATATGATTGAGAAGCTGTTGATTCCCTTGCCCAAAGATTCCTTCTGTTGTATTAACTTCAATTATACCAAGGGAAGAGCTTTCTTGATAATCTATAATTCCTGATAAACCTCCTGGAGTTCCTGATGCACCTTTTATGATTGTAATAATATCCGTCTCATACAAAACACCATCATCCACTTGCAATAGAGTTCCTGTATCTACATCACTTACACCATGTCCTAATGCTCCGAATTCACCTCGATTATTCATATAAGTTAAGGTTCCTATGCCTTGAGTATCATCTCTTACCCAAACCCCTATTTTATAATCATCTGGAGCCGTTTCTACAGCCTTAAGTCTAACACTTGAAAGCTCCATATTCCTTCGAATGGTCACTACCATCTCCCTTCCTTTTGACAATTGTACAAAATCAATTAATTCTTCTTTAGATGTGACAGGATATCCGTTTATATTTACGATGTAATCTCCTGATTTCAAAACATTATAAGCAGGTTCTATACTCGTACCACTTTGATCTATCACTTTTGAGCTTCCAACAACTAAAATACCATCCATTTTTAAATATATTCCTACCGGAAATCCACATGGCATTAATCTGGTATTTTCAATTACTGAAACTTCAATGTTTTTTAAATGAATAATACCTAAAAATCTCAATTCCAGTTCATAATTTCCTATACTACTTGAATTTAATGAAAATTCATCTTTCAAATTAAGCCTTACTGCATTAGCTGGAATATTTGATTCATCTAAAAATGATACCTCTGAGCTTTCACTTATGATTTCAGCTTCAATGGGTAATTGAAAATTAAACCTTTCCTCTTCATTTACAATTAAATGGATTCTATTTGGAATCATTCGATCCAAATAATCGTATACATAATAAAATGTATATATGATTGAAGCAAATAAAACCACACACAAAATTCTCCGATACAATTTACGTTTGCCCATCCTTCAGCCTCCAGACTTGTTTACTTTGTGCTTCGAAGAAGCGCAATGTATCTCATACTCGCACAACAAAAAAAAAAAGAATATATCAACTTAGATATGTTCTCTTTTAGTATATGATTATTATTAAAAATCAATCAGGAATTATTTTGTTCTTTTTGCCAATTCTTTCATTTCTTTTGC
>CAYYVJ010000133.1:0-4200 GCA_964475115.1 uncultured Lachnospiraceae bacterium | reverse complement strand
TCAACATAAGAATGCACAAAAAGTGGAATATAATTATGTACAAAAAGTATCTTAAAGAACTTCAGAATCCTTTACTGAATTATTGTCTAAGTACTGGATTTTGGATTGAATTCTGTAGGATGGACCTTTTATAGAAATAATATGACTATGATGAAGAAGTCTGTCTAATATAGCATTAGCAATAGTAGGTGAACCGAATATATCTGGCCATTTTGAAAAATTCGAATTTGTAGTAACTATTGTACAATGTTTTTCATATCTTTTAGCTATTAGCTGAAAGAATAAATTAGAAGCATCCAGATCTATTGGTAAATATCCAATTTCATCGATTATCAATATTTTATATTTTGCAAAATGTTTAAGTCTGGTCTCAAGCCTATTCTCTAGAAGTGCCTTTTTTAGTTGTGTAATTAGCTCGTGAAAGGAAATGAAATATGTGGAATATCTATTCCTAGCACACTCAATTCCTATTGACGTTGCCAAGTGGGTTTTCCCAACACCTGGCGTACCTACAAACAAGATATTTTCATTATTTTCTATAAATCTTAAAGTCCCTAAATCTAGTAACTGTTGCTTATTTATTGCAGGCTGAAAGTCAAAATTAAAGTCATCTAAAGTCTTGATAAACGGAAAGTTAGCAACCTTTACACATGCATTCATAGCCTTTTCTTTTTTAGCTTTAATTTCTAGTTCACTAAGTTCATACAATGCTTCCACAACACTTTTTTCATTAGAATTTACCATTTCTATATATTGATCTATGTTAGACTTAATATTCCCCAGTTCTAAGTTTTCTAAGTTATTTAAGAGTTTCACATAATTATTCAATCAACCACTCCTTCATTTTAAAAAGTTATCTAGGATATTTAAGTTTTCTAGTACTACATTTTCCAAATCAGTATCATTTTTAATAGATTGTGACATCAAGGCTTTGTAGTCACTAGGCTCATAATTAAAATTTTTATTACTTAATTGATGAATCCTAATTAGTTCTATGTTACAATAGATGTATAATTGATTTTCAATTTGTTTTAAAAGTACATCCTTGCCGATGTATTTTGGCGGAACTGAGTATTTTCTTCCCTTGTAATTTACTAATGAATCCTTGTGGACACTGGTTCGAAGCTCGTGGTCCATGTATGATTCTATTATTAAATTTTTTGGTAGGGGTTGGAGGTACTCTTTTTCTTTTTGAAATAGTAGTATTGGTGGTACACCTGTAGCCTGACAAACATATTGATTTACCTTATTATTAATATTTTTTATTATGCTAATTAAATCATCTTCATCTTCAAAATCATAATTGTAAGCTAAAAGCCATTCAACAAATTTATTCGCTGCCTCTACTTTACCCTTAGTGTAGGATCTTCTTGGTTTACATAAGGAAATCTTAAACCCAAAATCATCTGCAAATGCTTGCATTTTAGTATTAATCCTCCTTCTATTATCAACGATATCTACTACAGTTCTCATATTATCAAATAGAATCTCTTTAGGAACACCTCCTGTCTCTTTGAAAGCTTTAATTAAAGAATCAAATACATCATGTTGACTTCTATGTCTTTTATACTCAAAATGACAATATCTTGAGTTACCAAGCTTGTAGCTAAAAACATTGATAATGAATTCTTCATTATACTTAGATATTAACTTTAAATCCTCTTTCCAATCTACTTGTGCTTGTTTTCCAGGTGGAGTTTCAAACCTTGGATGTCCTTTGGTCTTACTGATGGGTTTTAACTCATTATTTTTAATATATTTATTGAAATTTGAATAACTTCCAACATCATACCCCTTGTCCAAAAAGTACTCATAGATTGCCTTTACCTTAATTCCTTCAATTTCTAGTTTTTCAATTATTTCATCCTTGTACTTATCTAATTTACTTGATTTATTCCTAGTCTTAGATTTACCTTCATATCCTTCGTAGTACTTTTTTACGGTTCTCCTATCAAAGCCATATTTCCTACCCAATTCAGAAAAGTTAGGTTTCAGATCCATAATTCTTATTATATTTAGCTGTGCCTTTAAGATGTTTTCCATTGCTATCCCTCCTAAACTTAGGATAGCAAGGATGTACATTTTTGTACATTCTTATTTGCCATTAATTGTACATTTTAATTGTAGCATTTACACACTTATTTCAATTTGCTTGATGAGTGGATTCATGAGTTGGATTTAGGATCAGCCCTTCCTCGGAATGATAAAATTGTGCGACAAAGTATGGTTGAAGGTATCATCAATAACCCTGCCTTTTTATCTCTCGCTGATGAACCTCGCTTTCAGAGAATTGCAGAAAAACTAAAAAATAAATTGTATGGAGGCGTGATATGATAGCAGTCTTAATAGAAAATTTGTCAAAAATCTATACCGGTGGAAACAAGGCAGTGAATGATATCAGCCTCGTAGTAGACCAAGGTGAGGTATTTGGGTTCTTGGGTCCTAATGGAGCAGGAAAGACCACCACTATCAAGCTACTTTGTGGAATGCTTACACCCTCAAATGGGAGTTGCCGAGTGTTTGATCTTGACCCTGCCCAAAAACCAGAAAAGCTACATCAATTGTCAGGCGTGATGACAGAGCACGCGCAAATGTATGATCATTTAACGGGGCTTGATAATCTCATTTTTTTTGGTACACTTTTCGGTATGAATATGTCTGAGTGTAAAAAAAGAGCAAACGCTCTTTTGGAGAGGCTAAATTTGACATATGCAGGTCAACGTAGGTTATCAACCTATTCTACTGGTATGCGCCAGAGACTTTCCCTTGCCAGAGCTATGTTACACAGCCCTAAAATTCTGTTTTTAGATGAACCAACCTCTGGCCTTGATCCTGAAAGTGCGCAAAATGTAAACACCCTCATTCAGGAACTCGCTGCAAGCGGGACAACCATTTTCTTATGTACCCATCAGCTGAGATATGCACAGGAAATATGTACCACGTACGGGCTAATTAGTGAAGGTAGTTTATTGGCGACAGGAAATATTGAAAAGCTTCGCTCCATGGTTTCTTCTAAACTTACAGTCCGGTTGAAAGCAAGTCTCATCCCCAATGGTATGGTGTATGAGAAAACCGGGGAAGATACCTATAACATCACTGTAAGCTCAGAAGATGAAATCCCCCTTATTATCAAAGGGATTGTAAGTGCGGGTGGTGATGTATATCATGTCTCGGCAGATCAAATACCGTTAGAGGAAATTTATTTTTCACTAATCGATATGAATAATGGGAAAATGGAGCGTGAAAATTTATGAATAAAAGACAACTAGCACTTATTAAAAAAGATATCCGTAGCATTACATCAAATAAGCAGGTCTTCATGGTTATACTGAGCGTACCCCTTGCACTTACCATTGTACTGCCGTCTATTTTAGTGATCGTCACGGCACTGGTTCCGGATTCTGCTTCGGATTTTCAAGCACTACTGGATATGCTTCCAATTACTGCCCAAGAGGGAGATCAAGTGCAGATTATATTAGGGCTGGTGCTTAATAAAATCATGCCGGTTTTTTTCCTGTTGATTCCGATTATGGCCTCGTCTGTTATGGCAGCTAGCTCCTTTGTAGGAGAAAAGGAGAAGAACACTCTGGAAACCTTGCTTTATTCCCCGCTCTCATTGAAGCAATTGTTTCAGGCCAAAATATTAGCAGGCTTTTCGGTAGGTATGATTGTTTCCTTCATCTCATTTGTCGCAATGATGATAGTATTGCAAATAGAAATGCTGATTTTGACAGGCGCTGTGATTCTACCTGATATTAGCTGGCTTATTATTATGCTGCTTATTGCACCATCTATCTCCCTTGTTTCTATTGGCATAACGGTGCGTGGCTCTGCAAAATCTCAAACCATGGAGGAAGCACAGCAACGCGCCGTATTCTTGGTTTTCCCCATCATTGGGCTTGTTGTAGGCCAATTCACAGGGATTATCTTGGTAAACTCATGGCTTCTTTTGGGCATAGGTATGGTTTTAGCATTGACCGCTGCCCTCATTATAAAAAATATTGTAGGAAAATTTACCTATGAAAAGCTTTTAAAATAATGATGACATGAGTAGCATTACTAATTCATCTCTTTTATCCAAGAAAAAAATACCTTGTATTTTAGGCATATCTAATTTTGGTTCTAAACCAGTTGTAAAATATCCCCTAATAGTTTTCTCTTTAACCAATAAGTCAAAGTGAGCTGCCGCTATTACCATAT
>CAYYVJ010000132.1:0-4209 GCA_964475115.1 uncultured Lachnospiraceae bacterium | reverse complement strand
AAATGATTTCAAAAGAAAAGAAAACGGAAATAATTAAAGCTTATGGTAGAACACCTGAAGATACAGGTTCACCAGAAGTACAAATTGCTATTTTAACTGAAAGAATTACAGAGCTTACAGAGCATTTAAAAGAGCACAAAAAAGATCATCATTCAAGAAGAGGTCTTCTTCAAATGGTAGGTCAAAGAAGAGGTCTTCTTGACTACTTAAAGAAAACTAATATTGAAAGTTATCGTACATTAATCGAACGTTTAGGCATTAGAAAATAATTTTGATAGAACACAATATAAATTGTAGACTATCGTAAAAAGGGCGGAGTCATCCGCCCTTTTTATACAATGTAAAGGCATACTTGACGGTATAGCAAAGTGTAAATTAGCTAAGGTATATATCCGAGACCACTGAAAAGGACATATAATCAAATGAATCTGTGTGTTTTTCAGTAGTTTCGGTACCTTTAGTTAAATATAAAAAAGGAGGTACAAATATGTACAAAAGTTATTCAATGGAATTAGCTGGTAGAACATTAACTGTTGATATTGGCAGAGTTGCGGCTCAGGCAAATGGTGCTGCTTTTATGCACTATGGAGATACAGTTGTTTTATCTACAGCAACTGCATCTGATAAACCAAGAGAAGGAATTGACTTTTTCCCATTAAGTGTTGAATATGAAGAGAAATTATATTCTGTAGGTAAAATTCCAGGTGGATTTAACAAAAGAGAAGGAAAGGCTTCTGAAAATGCTGTTTTAACTTCACGTGTAATTGATCGGCCTATGCGTCCATTATTCCCAGATGACTATAGGAATGATGTGACATTAAACAATTTAGTAATGTCTGTGGATCCTGATTGTAGTCCTGAGGTAACAGCGATGTTAGGCTCAGCGATTGCTACAGCGATTTCTGATATTCCTTTTGATGGTCCTATTTCTACAACACAAGTAGGATTAGTAAATGGAGAATTTGCTTTTAATCCAAATGCAGAACAGAGAGCTGTTTCTGATTTGGAATTAACAGTTTCTTCTACGAAAGAGAAAATTGTTATGATTGAAGCAGGTGCAAACGAAGTCCCTGAAGATAAAATGATAGAAGCAATTTATGCGGCACATGATTTAAATCAGGAAGTAATAAAATTTATTGAAAAAATAGTTGCAGAATGTGGAAAAGCAAAACATGAATATACTAGTTGCCAAATACCAGAAGAATTAATGACAGCTATGAAAGAAATTGTAACACCAGCTGAAATGGAAGTTGCTGTTTTTACAGATGAAAAGCAAGTAAGAGAAGAAAATATAAAACAAATTAAAAGTAAATTAGAAGAAAGTTTTGCAGAAATGAATCCAGATTGGATTCCATTATTAGGTGAAGCTTTGTATAAATACCAAAAAGCAACTGTAAGAAAAATGATCTTAAGAGATCACAAGAGACCTGATGGAAGAGCAATTGATCAAATTAGATCTCTTGCAGCTGAAATAGATCTTTTACCAAGAGTTCATGGCTCTGGTATGTTTACTCGTGGACAAACTCAAATACTAACTGTTACAACATTAGCTCCTTTATCAGAAGCGCAAAGAATAGATGGATTAGATGAGGCTGAAACTTCAAAAAGATATATGCACCATTACAACTTCCCTTCCTACTCAGTTGGTGAAACAAGACCTAGTAGAGGCCCAGGAAGACGTGAAATTGGACATGGAGCTTTAGCTGAAAAAGCGTTAATTCCAGTACTTCCTAGTGAAGCGGATTTCCCTTATGCAATTCGTACAGTTTCAGAAACTATGGAATCAAATGGTTCTACTTCACAAGCAAGTATCTGTGCTTCTACCTTATCGTTGATGGCAGCTGGTGTTCCAATTAAGAAACCAGTAGCTGGTATTTCTGCTGGATTAGTAACTGGAGACAGTGATGACGATTACATTATTTTAACAGATATTCAAGGCTTAGAAGATTTCTTTGGAGATATGGACTTTAAAGTAGCTGGTACTAATGATGGTATTACAGCTATCCAAATGGATATAAAGATTCATGGTTTAACAAGACCGATTATTGAAGAAGCAATTCGTAATACAAAGAAGGCTAGAACTCATATCCTTAATGACATTATGATTCCAGTAATTTCAGAGCCAAGAGCTGAAGTAGGAAAATATGCTCCTAAGATTATTCAAATCCAAATTGATCCTGCTAAGATTGGTGAAGTAGTTGGTCAACGTGGTAAAACAATCAATGCGATTATAGAACAAACTGGCGTAAAGATTGATATTACTGATGAAGGCTCAGTCTCTGTATGTGGTGTGGAAGCAGAAGCAATGGATGAAGCTGTTAAGATAATTAAGACTATTGTAACAGAATTTGAAGAAGGTCAGATATTTGAAGGTAAAGTAATCAGCATTAAAGATTTTGGTGCTTTTATAGAATTTGCTCCTGGAAAAGAAGGAATGGTTCATATTTCAAAGATTTCCAAAGATAGAGTAAATAAAGTGGAAGATGTTCTTTCACTTGGACAAATAGTAAAAGTAGTGTGCTTAGGTAAAGATAAAATGGGTAGAATTAGTTTTAGTATGAAGGATGTAGAATAATCCTTGACATACAACTTAAGTGTGATAAAATAATTAATTATAAGAAATAGACTATGATAAGGAGTACTAAGAATCCGAGGTTTCAGAGAGCTGTCGTTTGGTGTGAGACAGTACTATAAGATTCCCAACTCGCCTTTGAGTCCTTTATTTGAAAAGCTAAGTAGGATAAAGCGTTTACTTCACGTTATAGAAGGATGAGTGCATAGATGAAAGTCTATGAATTAGAGTGGTACCACGGAATTGTAAACCCCATTTCGTCTCTTTTATAGAGATGAAGTGGGGTTTTTTAATAATAGGAGGTTAAATTATATGAGTCAATATTATTCACCCAAAAAGATAGAAAAAAAATGGCAAACAATATGGGAAGAGGAAGAAGCGTTTAAAGTAGGTACAGATAGAACAAAACCTAAATTCTATGCTTTGGTAGAGTTTCCTTATCCATCAGGCCAAGGACTTCATGTTGGTCATCCTAGACCATATACTGCGCTTGATGTGATTGCACGAAAGAGAAGATTACAAGGATACAATGTATTGTACCCGATGGGCTGGGATGCATTTGGTCTTCCTACTGAAAACTATGCCATTAAAAATCATATCCATCCTAAGATTGTTACAGAACGTAACGTGGCACATTTCAAAGGTCAATTACAAGCATTGGGATATTCTTTTGATTGGAATCGAGAGATTAATACTACAGATCCTAATTATTACAAATGGACACAATGGATATTTCTTAAGTTGTTTGAAAAAGGTCTAGCATATAAAACAGAAATGCCTATTAACTGGTGTACTTCTTGTATGGTAGGACTTGCAAATGAAGAAGTAGTAAATGGAGTATGTGAACGTTGTAGTAGCGAAGTTGTTCGAAAAGTAAAGAGCCAATGGATGTTAAAAATCACAGAATATGCTGAAAGATTAATTGAAGATTTAGATCTTGTAGATTATATTGATAGAGTTAAAACATCTCAGAAGAACTGGATAGGACGTTCGGTAGGTGCAGAAGTAGACTTTAAACTAGCTGGTAAAGAAGATACCTTAAAAGTATTTACAACGAGACCAGATACTTTATTTGGTGCAACTTACATGGTTATATCACCAGAGCATCCATTAATCGAAAAATATAAAGATGAAATTTCAAATTATAAGGATTTAATTGCATATAAAGAATTAGCTGCAAAGAAATCTGATTTTGAGCGTACGGAGTTAGTAAAAGAAAAAACAGGTGTTGCGATTTCTGGACTAAAAGCGATTAATCCGGTATCAAAAGCAGAAATTCCAATTTGGATATCTGATTATGTACTTATGACATATGGTACAGGAGCTATTATGGCAGTTCCAGCTCATGATAACCGTGACTGGGAATTTGCTAAGAAATTTAATCTTCCTATTATTGAAGTTGTAGAAGGTGGAGATGTAGAAGAAGCACCTTATACGGATACAGAGACAGGTAAATTGGTAAACTCTGGTTTTTTAAATGGATTAGAGGTAGAAGATGCAAAAGTAAAGATGATTACATGGTTAGAAGAAGAAAAAATCGGTGAGAAAAAAGTCAACTATAAATTAAGAGACTGGGTATTTTCTCGTCAAAGATATTGGGGTGAACCTATTCCATTGGTACACTGTGATAAGTGCGG
>CAYYVJ010000131.1:0-4254 GCA_964475115.1 uncultured Lachnospiraceae bacterium | reverse complement strand
ATGGAGCTTATTGATTTAATACCAGTATTTAATTTATATGAAGAGTTTTGGAAGATTTATACTAAAAGTGATACTCTTCCACCTGAATATATTGGTGAAGAAGCAGAAGTCGGAAGAAGCATAATCGGAAAAGGTTCTGAGATATATGGAAAAGTACATAATTCAGTCATTGGAAATGGAGTAATTATTGAAAAGGGAGCTGTTATTAAGGACTCTATTATTATGAAAAACGCCATTATTAGGTCAGGAGCCAACATTAACAAATCTATTATTGCAGAATGTGTTGAAATAGGTGAGGGAGCTGAAATCGGTATTGGTGAGATGGCAGAAAGTAAGTTGGATCCTAAAGTATATGCCTTTGATATTGCTACAATTGCTGAAAATTCTTATATTCCAGCTAATGTAAAGATTGGAAAGAATACAGCTATACAGGGAAGAACAGAAGCGTCTGACTATCCAAATGGAATGCTTGAGAGCGGAGATTATATTATAAAGGAAGGAGAGACGGCATGAGAGCAATTGGAATTATCTTAGCAGGGGGAAACAATAGTAAAATGCGTGAATTGTCAAATAAGAGAGCAATTTCCGCGATGCCTATTGCAGGGAACTATCGTAGTATAGATTTTGCGCTTACGAATATGTCAAACTCTCATATCCAAAAAGTAGCAGTATTCTCCCAATACAATGCTAAATCTTTAAACGAACACTTAAATTCATCTAAATGGTGGGATTTTGGAAGAAAACAAGGTGGTCTATATGTATTTACTCCTACAATCACTCAAGAAAACAAGTATTGGTATCTAGGTACGGCAGATTCTATTTATCAAAACTTAAACTTCTTAAAAAACAGCCATGAACCATATGTAATTATTGCTGCAGGAGATGGAATCTATAAACTAGATTACAATAAGGTTTTAGACTATCATATTGAAAAAAAGGCAGATATGACAGTTGTAACTACAGATATACCCAAGTGGGAAGATCCTTGTAGATTTGGAATGATTAAGAAGAATGAGGATGGAAGAATTACAGAATTTGAAGAAAAACCTATGGTTGCTTTATCAGATGAGATTTCTGCAGGAATATATGTGGTTAGAAGAAGACAGTTAATTTCATTAATTGAGCGTTGTGCTCAAGAAGGAAGACATGATTTTGTAACAGATATCTTAATTCGTTATAAAAATTTAAAGAGAATTTATGCATATAAACTAGATACTTTCTGGAGTAATATTGCTACAGTAGACTCCTATTATAAGACCAATATGGAATTTTTGAATCCAGAAGTACGTAACTATTTCTTTAAAGAATATCCAGAGGTGTATACAAAGGCAGATGATTTACCACCAGCAAAATATAATATAGATGCCAAGGTAAGTAACAGCTTAATATCAAGTGGCTCTATTATTAATGGAAAAGTAGAAAACTCCATTCTATTTAGAAAAACTTATGTAGGAAACAATTGTGTAATTAAGAATTCTATTATTCTAAATGATGTATATATTGGGGATAATACATATATTGAGAATTGTATTGTAGAAAGTAGAGATACAATACGAGAGAATTCAACTCATATGGGTGACAATGGTGAAATTAAAATAGTCATAGAGAAAAACGAAAGATATGTGCTTTAGTAAAACTTTACGAATTTGACATTTTGATCAACTTGAAAGGGGATTACGGGTATGCAAATTACAGATGTAAGAGTTAGAAAAGTGACAAGAGAAGGCAAGATGAAAGCAGTAGTTTCTATTACATTAGACAATGAGTTTGTTGTCCATGATATCAAGGTTATTGAAGGAGAAAAGGGTTTGTTTATAGCAATGCCTAGTAGGAAAGCAGCAGATGGAGAATATCGTGATATTGCACACCCCATCAATTCTGATACTAGGGAGAAGATACAGTCCATTATTTTGGACAAATATGAAATGGCATTAGCTGAAAATGAAGAAGAATTTGTTCTAGAATAATTTATATGGTTGTTTTTATGAAAGGGTTGTGCTCCTGCGGGAATCACAACCCTTTCTCGTGTGTAGAAGTATTTTTTGTATTGTACTTTTAAATCTGAAAGGATATAATAAAGCAGAAAGACTTGCTTGCAGGTGTGTTTCTACAAGTGTTGATCATGAATCTTTGATTTATAATATAGTAATTTAGTAGTTGAGTATTTTGAACAATAGAGGAGAATGGATATGTATGTCATTGTTGGTTTAGGAAACCCTACTTATCAATATGCAAAAACAAGGCATAATGTAGGTTTTGAAGTGATAGATGAATTGGCAGAGAGAAACAAAATATCTATGGATATTAATAAACATAAAGCTGTTTGTGGTAAAGGTACAATAGCGGGTCAAAAAGTAGTACTTGTGCAACCGCAGACCTTCATGAATCTAAGTGGAGAAAGTGTTAGAGCGGTTATTGACTTCTATAAGATTAATCCCAAAGATGAACTTATTGTAATATTTGATGATATTAGTTTAGATGTAGGACAAATTAGGTTGAGAGCTCAAGGAAGCCCTGGTGGCCATAACGGTATTAAGAGTATAGCACTTCACTTGGGGAACCTAGAATTCCCCAGAATTAAAGTTGGAGTTGGAGACAAACCTAGAGGGTGGGACTTGGCCGATTATGTACTTAGTAGATTTAATGATGAGGAAAGAATTAAAGTGGATGAGAGTATTGTAGATGCAGCAATGGCAGCAGAATTGTTTATAAAAGAAGGCATCGAAGGTGCAATGAATAAGTTTAATGGAAAGAAATCATAGCTGGTGAAAAAAGGAGGAGTATACCGTGAATTATTCGACGGCTCCCTTGTATGAATTAAAGGAATTTAATGATATAAAGGATGATATAAAAGAGAAACAGGGTGCTATTCTAGTAAGTGGCTGTATAGACTCTCAAAAGTCTCATTTAATGCACGGATTAGGAGAAGATTTTCCGTGGAAACTAATTGTCACCTATAGTGAGGCAAAAGCAAAAGAAATATATGAGGATTACAAATTCTTTGACAAAGAGGTGGAATATTATCCGGCAAAGGATTTTATTTTTTATAGTGTTGATATTCGTGGAAATTTAATTGTCAAAGAGAGAATGAATGCTCTTAAAAAGCTTATAGAGGGTAGGAATGTAACGATTATAACCACCATCGATGGCTGTATGGAAAGATTACTTCCCATTGAGTTAATACAAAAAAACATATTAGAGATAAAAGAAGCGGAGATTATTGATCCTCAACAGTTAGTGGCTGATTTGGTTGAGATTGGTTATGAAAGAGTAGCTCAAGTAGAAGGACCCGGTGAATTTGCCATAAGAGGTGGAATTATTGATATCTATTCTCTTACAGAAGAAAGTCCCTTTCGTGTTGAATTGTGGGATGATGAGGTAGACTCGATTCGTAGTTTTGATAGAGAAAGTCAACGTTCCATGGAGAGAATAGAGAAGATAGAAATTTATCCTGCATCTGAGATTATTCTAGATGAGGAGAGGCTTAATAATGGAATCGCACTTATCGAAAAGGAAAGTAAGAAATATGAAGAAGCTCTTAGGAAAGAATTCAAGACGGAAGAGGCTCATAGAATTAAGACAATTATTTCTGAGTTAGGTGAGCAGGCGAGAACCATTAGAGATTCTGTAGTCCTAGATAGTTATGTTGGATATTTTTATGAAGACACTGTTTCTTTGTTAGATTATTTTCCGATAGAAGATACTCTCGTATTTCTAGATGAGCCATCAAGAATCAGCGAAAAAGCTGATACAGTAGAGATGGAATTTCGTGAAAGTATGATACAGCGTTTAGAAAAAGGATATATTCTTCCGAAACAAACAGAAATTCTCTATTCTACAAAAGATATTTTTGCGAGGTTACAAAAGAGAAGATTGCTTTTGACTACCGCAATTGAACAAAAATTAAAAACGATGGATGTAGCTAAAAGCTATTATTTGGATGCTAAAAATGTCAATCCATATAATAATAGTTTTGAACTTTTAGTAAAAGATTTGAAAAGATGGAAAAAGAATGGATATCGCGTACTTTTGCTTTCCAGTTCAAGAACGAGAGCAAGCCGTTTAGCAGAAGACTTAAGAGAATTTGAACTGAATGCATATTACAAGGAACATCATGAAGCTGAAGTTCAAGCAGGCGAAATTTTTGTTACTTACGGTAATGTTCATAAAGGATTTGAATATCCAATGATTAAATTCGTTGTCATCACAGAAACGGATATTTTTGGCGTGGAGAAAAAGAAGCGAAAGAAAAAA
>CAYYVJ010000130.1:0-4456 GCA_964475115.1 uncultured Lachnospiraceae bacterium | reverse complement strand
TACCTATCGGGGAAAATAGAGAGAGGATGAGTTTATAAATGCAAAAAGATAAAAATAAAGCTTCCATTGAAAAGATGGAGCTTAGTTGTAATTGCTGTGGAAAACAAATCAAAGTAGAAGGTGGTATTATAAAAGAAGGAACATTTTCAGCAGAAATCACATGGGGATACTTTTCTAATAAAGATGGTGAAAAGGATAGTTTCACATTATGTGAGGATTGCTATGATGGTTTTGTGGAAAAGTTTGCAATTCCTATCAAGCGTGTAGAAGAAAAAGAATTGATTTAAATGTGTTTGCTTTTAAGATAATAATTGCCTAAATATTCCAATGTATGTTAATATAAGTTAGGACATATAATATATTTTTAAAGAAAGAAAAGAAAGACAAGGAGATTTTGATGCTTGATGTATGTTTATTAGGTACCAGTGGAATGATGCCGCTGCCAAATCGGTGGTTGACGTCATTGATGGCACGATTTAATGGTAGCAGTATATTGATAGATTGTGGAGAAGGTACACAGATTGCCATAAAAGAAAAAGGATGGAGTTTTAAGCCGATTGATGTGATTTGTATTACTCATTTTCATGCAGATCATATAAGTGGATTGCCAGGATTACTTTTAACAATGGGAAATGCGGAACGTACAGAGCTTTTAACTATAATAGGCCCTAAAGGCTTAGAAAGGATAGTAAATTCGCTATTAGTGATTGCTCCTGAATTACCTTTTCCAATAAAGTTTATTGAATTAAATGAGAAATCTCATGCAATAGAAATGAATGGATATGTGCTAAAGGCATTTAGGGTAAATCATAATATTATGTGTTATGGTTATTCCCTTGAAATAAGTAGGGCGGGCAAGTTTCAGCTTGAAAAGGCAGTGGAAAATGGAATTCCCAAGAATTGCTGGGGAAAATTACAAAAGGGTCAAGATGTAGAGTTTGAAGGTAAAGTATTTACTTCAGATATGGTTTTAGGAGATCCTAGAAAAGGGATTAAAATAACCTATTGCACCGATACACGTCCTATTAAGGCAATAGCTGAGGCTGCTTTGGAATCAGATTTGTTTATTTGTGAAGGAATGTACGGTGAAGCCGGAAAAGAAGATAAAGCTAGAGAGTATAAGCATATGACATTTTATGAAGCGGCTCACTTAGCAAAAGAGGCAAAGGCTTTTAGATTATGGCTTACTCATTATAGTCCTTCCTTAATAAGACCGAAAGACTATATGAACCAAGTGAGAGAAATCTTTACAGCAGCAGAAGCTGGAGAAGATGGAAAAAGTATTTTATTAAAGTTTGAAGAAGACTAAAGATGAAATTACAGGAGGGGTTTTTATGAAAAAGACTCGTGGCATTCTAGCAATTACTCTTTTTATTGCGATTGGAGTAACTTACTATGCATTTATTGCAGACAGAGGGGAAGTTCGTCCTCAAGAGACGATGGAGACAAATGATGAAGTGAGTAAATTAATTGTAAGAGACTTAGAGAATGATTACCCTAACTCACCTAGAGAAGTAGTAAGATTTTATAGTAGGATTATGGAAAGTTATTATTTGTTAGATTATACAGAAGAAGAGCTACTACAATTAGTGAGTCAATCTAGAATTCTTTTTGATTCTGAATTATTAGCAGAAAATTCAGAGGAAGAATATATTGCAGATTTAAAGGCTGAAATTAATAGTTATAAAGAGAAGGAACAGACAATAACGGGCTACTCTGTTGCTCAAGTCAGCGAAGTAGTATATTACACCTCCGAAGGTGTGGATTATGCCAATGTTTCTGCGGTATATAATTTGAAAAATAAAAATGGAAGAACGAAAGTGTATGAAGATTATATGTTGAGAAAGGATGAAAATGACTCTTGGAAAATACTTGGATGGCAACTTACTCCAGAGTCAGAAATAGAAAATGACTAAGGAAAGTACAAATGAAAGTATATATATATTAGCGATTGAAAGTTCTTGCGATGAAACAGCAGCTGCTGTAATAAAGGATGGAAGGGAAGTGTTATCAAATGTTATATCTTCTCAAATTGCTCTACATACTTTATATGGTGGAGTAGTTCCTGAAATTGCGTCAAGAAAACATATAGAAAAGATTAATCAGGTAATTGAAGCCGCACTTTTAGAAGCGAAGGTAGGCCTAGATGATATTACTGCCATAGGAGTGACTTATGGTCCAGGCCTTGTGGGAGCATTGCTTGTTGGGGTTGCAGAAGCTAAGGCTATCTCTTATGCGAAAAAGATACCTTTGGTGGGTGTTCATCATATAGAAGGACATGTGGCTGCAAACTATATAGAGAATAAAGAATTAGAACCTCCTTTTGTTTGTTTGATTGTATCAGGAGGGCATACCCATCTAGTTATAGTAAATGATTATGGCGAATATGAAATTATAGGAAAAACGAGAGATGATGCGGCAGGAGAAGCTTTTGATAAAGTGGCAAGGGCAGTTGGCCTAGGGTATCCGGGTGGACCTAAAATAGATAAGCTTGCAAAAGAAGGTAATCCTCACGCTATCGAGTTTCCAAGAGCACAAATCGAGGGCTCACCTTATGATTTTAGTTTTAGTGGTGTAAAATCAGCAGTATTAAATCATATTAATATGTGTAAAATGAAAGATATCGAAATAAATACGGCAGATTTGGTTGCTTCTTTTCAAGCATCGGTAATTGATTCTTTGGTAAGTAGAGCGATTAAAGCGACAAAGGAACATGGATTTAATAAGCTTGCTCTTGCTGGTGGAGTTGCATCTAATTCAGCACTTCGTGCGGAAATGTTAAAACAATGTGAAAAAGAAGGAATTGCATTAACCTATCCATCACCAATATATTGCACAGATAATGCAGCAATGATTGGGGTAGCCGCTTATTATGAATATAAAAAGGGAACAAGGCACGGATGGGATTTAAATGCCGTACCAAATCTTAAACTGGGTGAGAGATAAATGAAAAGGGATGGAAAAATCATTGCCATCGTATTGGCTGCAGGTCAAGGAAGTAGAATGAAGAGTGATATACACAAGCAGTATATGTTATTAAATGGAAAGCCTGTACTCTATTACTGCCTGAATACTTTTGAACATAGCCAAGTAGATGAAGTGGTGCTTGTAGTTGGACAAGGTGAAAGTGAATATTGTAGAAATGAAATTATAAAGGAATATAGTTTTAATAAGGTAGCAAGAATAGTAGAAGGTGGAAATGAACGCTGGCAATCAGTATATAATGGGCTTTTAGCTATCTCTGATTGTAGTTATGTACTTATTCACGATGGTGCAAGGCCTTTTCTTACCTTAGATATGATAGATAAATCTATAAAGGCTGTAGAAGAATACGGTGCATGTGTTGTGGGGATGCCAGTTAAGGATACTATTAAGATAGCAAATGAAAATGGTTTTTGTGACTATACCCCCAAGCGTTCTTTGACTTGGCTTATTCAAACTCCTCAAAGCTTTGAGTTTCCTCTTATTAAAGAAGCATATGATAAATTAAATATAGAGAAAGTGTTTGTCACTGATGATGCTATGGTAGTAGAAAGGTATATGGATCATTCCGTTTATTTAATAGAAGGATCTTATGAAAACATTAAAATAACAACAGCGGAAGACTTTAAAATAGCCACTGTTTTAGCCACAAAATAAATGTTTTTTGAATTTTTAAAAAAAGATAAAAAATTCCGTTGACAGACAAAAAGATTGGTGCTATACTAACATCTGTCGTTAAGCAAACAAGCAAAACGCATACATGGAGAGGTGTCCGAGCGGTTTAAGGAGCTGGTCTTGAAAACCAGTGATTCCGAAAGGGACCGTGGGTTCGAATCCCACCCTCTCCGTTTCATAAAAACCACCGTAGGTGGTTTTTATGTCCCTAAGTACATTAATAATCGTATATAAATAAAGAAGTACAATTGGAGAAGTACCCAAGTGGCCGAAGGGGCTCGCCTGGAAAGTGAGTAGGTCGTTAATAGCGGCGCGTGGGTTCAAATCCCACCTTCTCCGTTCGTCAGTTTATAATGTTAATAAAAGATTGAAAAAGATTAAAAAAATGTAAAAAAGATATTGACATTTAAAATTCTACATGATAGAATACTCAAGCTGACCTAATGAAACAGCAAGAAACAAAAAGCAACAAAAACTTGAACATTGATAATACAATTATCATTGTTCGGAAAAAAAGAAAACTTGAACATTGATAATTGAACAGTATAGACAAACCCTGAAAATTCGATATGGATTTTGCAAGCGTACGTAGTACGCAAGCAGGGAGTATGAAATCTGTTGCAAGCTTGCTTGCATAAGGATGGCAGACGAATCTGCGCGGTGCACGAGAGTGCATTTGCAAAATTAACGAAAGCGAGTAAACTTCGTTTACGAGCTTAGTTAAGGAAAATGTAGAATTCATAAATAAAGATTTTCAAAATTAACGAACAGCATCGAGAGATGCAAAACCAAAAACAGT
>CAYYVJ010000129.1:0-4535 GCA_964475115.1 uncultured Lachnospiraceae bacterium | reverse complement strand
GTACAAATATGTGGCCTCTATGCCTTTAGGCTAGAGACCACATGGTTTTCTATACTTCAGAAGTACAATATGCACATTTTGTAGCGTCCTTATTGATTTCAGAGAAACAATGAGGACATTTCTTTGTCGTTACAGGTGCAGGTGCTTCTGGTTTTTTTAGTTTATTGATACCTTTTACTAATAAAAATACTACAAAGGCCATAATAATAAAGTTAATTACACCAGAGAGAAAGGAACCATATTTTATTAATGCTGCTCCCGCCTCCTCAGCTGCTGCTAAGGTAAGGTAATCTCCACCATCTAAAGCAATAAACCAATTACTAAAATCCATACTACCAGTAAAAACACTAAGGATAGGCATAATCACATCATTTACTAAAGAAGTAACTAATCCATTAAACGCTCCACCGATGATTACACCAATTGCTAAGTCTAGCATATTCCCTTTTAATGCAAATTTCTTAAATTCCTTTAACATTTTAACCATTCCCTTCTTATTCACTTTTTTACATCTTCACTTCTATTTTATCTAATTTCCAAATTTCGTCAACATATTCTTGAACCGTTCTATCAGAAGAAAACTTTCCTGCCTTTGAAGTATTTAGCATTGCTGACTTTGCCCATGCTTCTTTATCCCGAAAGGCTATATCCACCCTCTTTTGAGTTTCTATATAAGCACGAAAATCTGCTAAAATAAAATACATATCTGCACGGTCGCTACTATTTGTATTTAGTAAAGAATCGTAGATATCTCTAAATCGTTCGGAATCATCTGCTGCATAGGTCCCATTAATTAATTGGATCAGCACTCTGCGTATCTCAGAGTCATTATTATAAATATGAGCTGGATTGTAACCACCTTCATTTTCATACTGAATCACTTCATCTGACGTTAATCCAAAAATAAAGGCATGCTCTCTTCCTACCTCTTCTACAATTTCTACATTAGCTCCATCCATGGTTCCCAGGGTCAATGCTCCATTTAACATAAGCTTCATATTTCCAGTACCAGAAGCTTCTTTACTAGCTGTTGAAATCTGCTCACTTACATCTGCTGCTGCAAAGATTAATTCTCCGTTGGATACACAATAATTTTCTATAAATACTACTTTGATCTTCCCCTTAATAGTAGCATCATTATTTACTATTTCAGCTACACTATTAATTAACTTAATTGTCAATTTCGCTCTTGTATAACCCGCGGCTGCCTTCGCTCCAAAGATAAAGGTTCTCGGATACATATCTAATTCCGGGTTATCTTTTAGCTTATTATATAAATGCATCACGTGTAAGATGTTTAAAAGCTGGCGTTTATATTCATGTAGTCTTTTCACCTGTACGTCAAAGATTGAATTTGGATCTACATCGATTCCGTTATGTTCTTTTATATATTTAGCTAAACGAACTTTATTTTGATATTTAATGTCCATAAACTCATTTTGTAGTTTTTCATTTTCTACGTAATCAGCCAATCCTTCTATCTTTGATAGATCAGTTATCCAGCCATCTCCTATTTTATCTGTTATCCAGTTAGCTAACAATGGATTTCCATGAAGCAAGAATCTTCTTTGTGTAATACCATTGGTTTTATTATTAAATTTCTTTGGCATCATTTCATAAAAATCTTTTAAGGTCTGAGCCTTTAGGATTTCTGTATGAAGCCTTGCAACACCATTTACAGAAAAACTACCTACAATGGCGAGATTTGCCATTCTTACTTGTCCATCATACAGAATAGCCATACTCCTGATCTTTTCCGGCATATTTGGATATTTGTTTTCTATTTCAATTATAACTCTACGATTAATCTCTTCTACTATTTGATAAATTCTTGGCAATAATTTTGAAAACAAATCAATGGGCCATTTTTCAAGTGCTTCACTCATAATCGTATGGTTTGTATAAGCACATGATTTTGTCGTTACTTCCCACGCCACATCCCAGCTCAATCCTTCTCGATCCATAAGTATGCGCATTAGTTCAGCAATGGTAACAGAGGGGTGGGTATCATTCATCTGAAATACTGCTTTTTCATAAAGCTTTCTTATATCACTATGATTTTCCTTATAATCTGCTACAGCACGTTGTAGGCTGGCAGAAATAAAGAAATACTGCTGTTTTAAACGCAACTCCTTACCTTCATAATGATTATCATTAGGATACAATACTTCAACAATGTTTCTTGCTAGATTCGCCTGTTCAACAGCTGTTTTATAATCTCCTTTGTCAAAAGAAGATAAATTAAATCTTTGAATCGGCTCTGCATCCCAAACACGTAAGGTATCCACTACATTATTCTTATAACCTACAATCGGCATATCATAAGGAACCGCACGTACCACCTGGTAACCCTCTTGGGTAAAATGCTCTCTACCATTTTCATCTCGTACGACTTTTACATATCCGCCAAACTTCACTTCTTGTGCCAATTCTTCACGCCTAATTTCAAGAGGATTTCCATCCTTTAACCATTCATCTGGAACTTCTAGCTGATATCCATTTTCAATTTTTTGCTTAAACATACCGTATCGATAGCGTATTCCGCACCCATAGGCAGAATACCCTAGTGTGGCCAAGGAATCCAAGAAACAAGCTGCAAGTCTACCTAAACCACCATTTCCAAGTGCTGGATCTGCTTCCTGGTCTTCAATTATATTGATATTAAAGCCGAGTTCATCTAGTGCTTCGCTTATCTCTGAGTAACTTCCAATATTCAGCATACAGTTACCAAGCGCTCGACCCATTAAAAATTCCATAGATAAATAGTAAACCCTTTTTGCGTCCTGTTCCTTGCATACCTTATTTGTAGCAATCCATTCGTCAATAATAATATCTTTTACTGTATAGGCTACACCTTGAAACACTTGCATGTTGCTAGCTTCATCTAGGGTCTTTCGATACTTTGACTTAACGTTTTCTACCACCCTTTTTTTGAAATCTTCTTTTTGAAATACAATATTATCAAACATAATTATACCTCCATTTAAGGCTGGCTTATTAAGCCAGCCTACTAATTAGAGAACTTTTTCTACTCCAAGTAATGTTTTCTCTCCGTTAATGTCCCATTCTTTTGTATAGCCATTCGCTTCGCCTACTATAATAGAATTTGCTAAAACTACATTTTTAATGGTATCTTCATAGCGTTTTATAAGTTCTTCTAGTTTTGAATTATCTTTTTGGTAAACTAGGATTCTATCTGTAACTTCAAATCCTGCTTCTTTTCTCATCGTCTGAAGTTTACTAATAATTTCTCTTACAAATCCTTCTTCAACCAATTCTACAGAAAGGGTTGTTTCAAGAACAACGGTAATGCCTCTATCACTATCTGAGATAAATCCTTCCATTTGTGCTGTATCGATTAATAGATCTTCTTTCTCAAGAACCTCAGATGCTCCATCTATTTCTATGGTTAAAGTTCCTTTTTCATTTAATTCATCCATAGATTTATTTCCATCGAGAGAGGAAAGAACTTCTTTTAAGGTTCCTAATTGCTTGCCAAATCTTTTACCAAGAGTTCTAAGTTGTGGTTTAAAGCTATAGGTTGTAAACGCTCTTACGTCATCTGTAAAGATTACTTCTTTTACATTCAATTCTTCTTCAATAATTTCTGTATAGAATTCTGATAAGGCTTCTATCTTTACAAACATTTTTCCAATCGGTTGTCTATTTTTTATATTAGCAGTATTTCTACATGCACGTCCTAACACAACGATTTCAAGAACCTTTTCCATATTTTCTTCTAGTTCTGTGTCGATACATGTTTCATTAACCACTGGAAAGTCACATAAATGGATGCTTTCCACAGCATTTTTATCAATAGAAACCACAAGATTTTGATAGATCTGCTCTGTCATAAATGGAATCATAGGAGCTGCCGTCTTACTTATCGTTACTAACGCTGTATATAAGGTCATATAAGCATTAATCTTATCTTGCTCCATTCCTTTCGCCCAGAAACGTTCACGGCATCTTCTTACATACCAATTACTCATATCATCTACAAAGCTTTGTAAAGCTCTTGCGGATTCCGTAATCCTGTATGCTGCTAAATTACTGTCTACTGTTTTCACAACTGTATTTAATTTGGACAGTAACCATTTATCCATAACAGGTAGTAAATCATACTCTAATTTATATTTTGTTGCATCAAATCCATCAATATTCGCATAAGTTACAAAGAATGCATAGGTATTCCATAAAGTACCCATAAATTTACGTTGTCCCTCTACAACAGCTTTTCCATGGAAACGATTTGGTAGCCATGGTGCACTATTTACATAGAAATACCAACGAATAGCATCTGCTCCGAATTCATTTAATGCATCAAAAGGATCTACAGCATTTCCTTTGGATTTAGACATTTTCTGTCCATTTTCATCTTGCACATGACCCATTACGATAACATTCTTATAGGGTGCCTCATTAAATACTAGTGTAGAAATAGCTAATAAGGAATAGAACCACCCTCTTGTCTGATCTACTGCTTCTGAAATAAAATCAGCAGGAAACTGAGACTCAAATAATTCTTTATTTTC
>CAYYVJ010000128.1:0-4621 GCA_964475115.1 uncultured Lachnospiraceae bacterium | reverse complement strand
GCACGAGTGGCTCAGTGGTAGAGCATCGCCTTGCCAAGGCGAGGGCCGCGGGTTCAAATCCCGTCTCGTGCTTAATGAAAAAAACGCTAATCCTTAAAATTTTGGATTAGCGTTTTTTTGTTGCTTATATACCAAACTCTTTTTGAAAGGTCATAAACATGCTCTGCTAATTTTTAAAGCATTGTATCTTTTTTATTTTATTACATTTCTCTAGATTCACTAACCCTATTAAAAAAGGCAATTGAATATAGACCAGCAATTCCTACTAATGCAAATATAATTCGAGTTAATGCTGACATATCTCCGAATAACATAGAAACCAAATCCAGCTTAAAAAATCCTATAAGTCCCCAATTTATTGCGCCTACCACGACCAATAGCAATGAAATAACATTTAATGTTTTCAATATAAACATCTCCTTTCAATTATCATCCATTAGTTTTAACAAAACCTTTGAATATATACATGATTTTTTAACTAAAAAAATAAAGAGTACGAAAAACTTTCTAACATTTTCGTACTCTCTATAGTTATTTGATTGTTTTTGCTAATTGATGCATCTGCTCTATCATCTTTTGCAAAACATGATTTGCTTCTTCATAATAAAGCTGAGCTTTATCTTTATTACCTAATTCAATTTCTTCAAAACATTTCAAAGCCCTCTCATGCAGTTCTTTGTGATTTTGTTTTAAGGAAATAAACGCTGGATTCTTTAGAATTCGTTCATCTTCCATTCCTACAATCCATTTTCCTAGTTTGCAAGTCGTACAACTAGCAATCGGTTCTCTCTTTAGCTTCTCACCACCACGTATTGCACTATTTAATCTCCATGTAAATACAATATGATCTACTTCAAAGATACGAAGCCACTCAGAAATATCTAAATTAACAGCTAAACGAGCAATGGCACCTCTTACTTTATCTGCAGCTCGTACAGTGTCAAACAAAAAATTACCAGCCTTATCGCAATTCTCATATAAAATATGATAAGAATCCGTCATATCATCAATTGAGTGAACGAAAGAATCCGTAGCACTATTTTGATTTTGAACATATGTATATATATTATTTATTTCTGAATTAATCGTAACCATTTGCCCGTTTATAGTTTGCATATCAGAAACCGAAGTTTCAACAATCTGATTTCCTTCATCCAGTTTATCCGAAGTATTTCCAATCGTCTCTGCTAGTATGTCCATGCTATCTTGTAGCTCTTGCACATAACGCGCAATATCTCCAGTGGAAACTGCCGTTGTTTCAGATAGATGTTTCACTTCCCCAGCAACTACTGCAAAACCACTTCCTGCAGCACCTGCTCTGGCAGCCTCAATAGAAGCATTTAAGGCAAGTAGGTTACTCTGTTCTGCTACTTCTTTAACTAAATTTACAATCTCATTGATTTTTTCTGTTTTTTGACGAAACTCTTGAATCATTTCATCAATTCTTTTCATGTCTTGAGAAGATTGATTTACCACCTCGATACTCTTTGTCATGTTCTGAACACTATGATTTGAAGTGGATACTGCATTATCTACAAATTGCTTTATTTCTGCTAAACCATCCGATATGGAAGCAATGGAAGTCCCAAGTTCTTGGCTTGAAGCCCTCATCACGTCAATAGATGTCGATTGTTTTGATACACGATCCAACATATCACTAATAATAGTATTAGACGTGGCATTATCCACCATATCATTTAAACGCATTACATGAGAATTACTCTTGCTCTGTACCTTTCGCAACATCTCATTGATTAAGGAAACTAACTCCTCATCCATACCTTCTTTTACTTCAAGAAAAGTTGCCACATCGTCTTTATAAACAATCTGATTAATTTGTTCCATTAATAACTCACGTTTCTTACTATATCCACTCTCTTTCTTTTTCGAACTCAAAAACCGCTTCCCCATACAGTTTCTCCTCCTATTATCCAATTACTTTTTTATTAATTGCTAATACTTTGTCGAATTCATAGCTTTTATACGCTATTTCCCCTAATTATAAGCGTTCTAAAATTTATTGTCAAATATTAACTATAGGAGGGGTTTTTCAATCAATATTCTGTATCTTTTCCAAGTTTTCCAGCACTTTATATGGTACTTTTAAATTTCCTAATCCAGTTCCAAGTTTTATATCTGGCTTATTCTCTCCATGAAAGTCTGAACCTCCACTTATGGCTAAATTATACTTATTGGCGATTCTTAGCATATTGCTTTCATCATCCCCAGTGTTCATGCTATAAATGGCTTCAATTCCATCTAATCCTAATTGCTTTAGATATTGAACCAAGGAAGCAATTTCATTCAAACTGTATTTATATAGTAAAGGATGAGCCAAAATGGCCAGACCTCCAGCTTCATGAATTAACTGTATGCCTTTTTCTGGAGCTAAGTACTCTCTCTTTACATAGTAGGGAGTGTCAGAACCTAAATACTTTAGAAAAGCTTCTTTTTTGTTTTTCGTATAACCATGTGAAGTTAAATACTTTGCAAAATGTGCTCTAGTAAGAACTGCATCTCCTTCTTCCTTGCGAAGTGCCTCAGCCGAAATATCAATACCTGCATTCGCCAAGTTTGTAATCATTTTTTCATTTCTCAAGTTACGTTCTTCTCTCGTAATTTCTAGTTCCTTTAATAAATTGATATTTCTTGGATCCAGAAACAATCCTAAAATATGAATGTCTCTACCTTTATATCCTATGGTGATTTCTACACCTGGAATCAACCTAATTTCTTTACCCTGATTATACAATTCATCCATTGTTTCTTGCGCTTCTTGAATCCCTTCTAAAGTGTCGTGATCTGTTAACGCAATTGCACTTAGATTATTTTTATATGCTAATTCCATTACTTCTTTTGGAGTTAAAGTTCCATCCGATATATTGGAATGAACGTGTAAGTCAATATATTTCAAAAGAGTCCCTCCTTGCTTACTTATTTACTAATTATTATATCTTTAAAATAGAGGAATAGCAATCATCTACCTAAAGGCAAAAAAGCTGAACACCTTTCTGTGCGCAGCTTTTTAATCTATTTCATTTTATTAATATACTAATTATATATTCATAACTTTTAAAGAATTGTTCCGAAATACTAGGGATTTCCTTAAATTCTATATCCATCCATTGCTCTTCTGCTGCTACCATAATATGGGCTAATGCACAACCAACATCAACTTCTTGCCAACGATTCAGCACTAAGGATGCCACATTGGATCTTTTCAAAAATACATGAATTCTATTATTATAAACTACAAATCTCCAAGGCTGATTGTTTAATGATGATGGTGCTAAAGCTGCTGCCTTTAGAATAAAAGTTATATTCTCATTCGGTTCTTCCTTGAACACGCATATCTTGTTAAGAGGCATACGTTTTGCAGTTCCTTCCACACGGTGTGGATAATGTACCGGATAACCAAAAGATAATACAATCTGCTCCTTCATTCCTTCTTCGGGTTCCTCTATTACTTTTAATCCCCCTAAAAAGCAACTACCAATGCCTTTTGCACTTAAATAAAGAGAAAGAAGCTCCATAATATAGCCTGCATTTAGATAATGACCTTTTCCTTCTTCTGATAAATAACTCAAGTAATAAGGAGCTTTCACACTAAAAAGCCCACTTCTTTTTCCCCAAGAATCTTCAAGTGTCTCAACACATTCTATGTTATACAACACATCTGGATAGATTGGAGTTATTTCATCTTTAAATCTAAAAATATTATCCAAAGCAGACTGTTCTATTGGCCTTTGCTGAAATGCTCTTACGGACTGTCTTACTTGGATTGCCTCGTACAAATTCATCCCTCATCACCCTTATTTTAAATTATTGTATTATTATAACACGACATAGGGAAATATATTGTATAATAAATTATACATTTTTCTTAATTTTCTGTAAAGATTTACAGCTTTAGACTAAAAATTTAAATAACTTGTGTATAGATCAGTAAACGTTCTATCTTCTGCCAGATTTATATTTTGGGATTTCTCTATAATAAACTCATAATCAAGCAATTTTTCATTAGCAATAAGATATTCTTTGCTTCCCTCTAAAGAAGTATTACCTACCGTCCTTATTTTCCCACTACATTCTTTGGGTAATAGACCTACATGAACTGCTTTCTTAATATTTAGCTTGGAACCAAATCCACCTGCTATATAGACTCTGTGTAATTGGGAAGGCAAAATGCCTGTTTCCTTGAGCAAAATCTGGATTCCAGTTCGAATAGCTGCTTTCGCTAACTGAAATTCACGAATATCCCCTTGAGTAATTGTAATCCACTCAGCATTTGCTGTTCTAGCTAAAACATATCCTGTTTCTGCAAAAGAACCTTGTAACATGCCATCTTTTGCAATAATACCCAAATCCAACAAATTTGAAATAATAGCAATAAGTCCCGTTCCACAAATTCCTACTGGTGTTTTATCAAATATAGTTTTTACTTTAATTGTTCCATCCTCTATTGTTGCATCTGATATAGCGCCCGGAATACTTCCTGTTCCCCAAGTTATATTTCCACCTTCAAATACAGGCCCTGCAGCAGTAGATGAAACTAGAATACCTTCTTTTGTGCCTAATGCCAATTCCCCATTTGTTCCAAGATCAATGAACAAGGTTGGCT
>CAYYVJ010000127.1:0-4776 GCA_964475115.1 uncultured Lachnospiraceae bacterium | reverse complement strand
ATGATGCTAGTAATAAGTCAGATCATATGACACTTGGAACAGGTGAAATTGACTTAAATGGGCGATTAGATTTAGCCAAGATGCATAATTGCAGGTGTGTAGTAGAGACAAAAACAGTTGATGCATTGAGAAAATCAGTGAAATGGTTGGAAAAGAATAAATATATGAATGGATAAGATGAATTGTGAGGTGAAGAAAAATGTCCAGTTTGATAATAATCAGGGGGAATTCAGGCAGTGGGAAAACAACAATTGCAAATGAATTGCAACAGAAATTTGGACATAATACAATGCTAATTTCACAGGATGTAGTGCGCAGAGACATTTTAAAGGTAAAAGACGGCTATGATACAAAAGCATTACCACTAATGAAAGAACTGTTGATATACGGGAACACTCATTGTGATATTGTAATCTTAGAAGGAATTATGTATTCAGACTGGTACAAGCCACTGTTCCAACTTGCAATCGCTCAATTTGATAATATATTTGCCTATTACTATGATTTGCCATTTGAAGAAACGCTATCCAGACATCGGACAAAAGTAAACTGCAATGAGTTTGGGGCAGAAGCTATGAAACGATGGTGGAGAGATAAGGATTTTATAAGAATAATTCCAGAAACCGTAATCTCGAGAGAATTTGGAATAGAAGATACAATTGATTTTATATATGGCAATGTGTTTAATAAATAAGGGGAGTAGTATGAGAAAAATTTTAGTAACAGGTGGAACTGTTTTTGTAAGTAAGTATGTAGCAGAATATTATCTGTGCCAAGGAGATAAGGTATATGTGTTAAATCGCAATACTCGTGAACAACCCATAGGTGCAATTCTTATTGAGGCGGATCGTAAAAATTTAACTGATGAATTGAAAAAGTATGAATTTGATATAGTAATTGATGTTACGGCTTATACAAGTGAAGACGTTAATAACCTTCTTGCTGCGCTAGGCTCCTATAAAGAGTATATAATGATTAGTTCTAGTGCTGTTTATCCTGAATTTGAAAAACAACCATTTAAAGAGGAATGTATGGTAGGGAAAAATAAGTACTGGGGCAAGTACGGTACAAATAAAATTGATGCCGAAGTAGCATTGATGAAACGGGTACCGAGTGCATACATCCTCAGACCACCATATCTATATGGACCATTGAATAATGTATATAGAGAAGCATTTGTATTTGATTGTGCAATTGCAGATAGAAAATTTTATTTGCCGGGAACTGGCGAAATGAAATTACACTTTTTCCACATAAATGATTTGTGTAAGTGTATTGATGCAATTTTAGAAAATAAGCCCGAAACACATGTCTTGAACGTTGGAAATTATGATACGATATCAGTTCGTACATGGGTAGAAATGGGTTATTTGGTTGCTGGGAAAAATGTTGAATTTGAAGAAGTTCATGAAAAACTAGAACAAAGAGAATATTTCAGTTTTTATGATTATGAATATCAATTAGATGTGACTAATCAATCAAGATTATTGGAGAAAACAATACCTTTAGCTGAAGGTCTTAAACAATGTTATCTTTGGTATCTTGACAATAAAGGCAGTGTGTTTCGAAAAGGATATATGGAGTATATTGACTCGCATTTTTAGTAAAAAAGTACTTGATGCTTTATGATAACGTGATTGAAAAAGGAGGGTGTTTTGCATAAATTACATAAAATATATAACCCAATAACAGCGACTCCTTTTACGTGTAGTAATGATTATATGGAATTTGTTCCATGTGATGCTTTAAAGCCATATGTCCGATGTTTTTGGGGAACGAAAAAGCCTGTTAATCAAGAAAAAACATATATTAAGACAAATGGAATTGTTACACCTGACACTTGTATGGATATTATGTTTCATGTTGATTTTACAAATAACAGAATACATAATAGCTTTTGTGGAATTAATGATCGTACATTTTCTACAACAAATTATAATGACACAGAACAAACAATCTTTTCATTTGCTATTAGATTTTATGCATGGAGTGTTCCTATGTTTTCAGAGGAAAAAATGTGCGATACCCGAAATGCTCATTTTGATGTTGGTTACCATTTTTCAAAAATAAAGAAGGAAATTGAAGCAATATTATTTGATGTTTCAGATGTTTACGAATTGATTCCGAAAGTGGAAAAAATATTGATTAGAAATTATAATATTAAGCATGAGAATACTTTGGTTTTACAAGCGGTAGAAAAAATACTGAGAAGTAGAGGCACTCTACTCGTCGGTGAATTGAAAAATAATCTGCACATTAGTGACAGGCAATTAGAAAGACTTTTTCGAGAATATGTTGGTGTTACACCTAAAAGTTTGGCCTCTATGGTTCGCTATCAATACTTGTGGAACGATATTATTTTTTGTGAGCAATTTGATATACAGGATGCAGTTTATAAATATGGATATTCGGACCAGGCGCATTTGTATCATGATTTCAAAAAATATCATTCTATGAATATTGCTGATGCCAAAAGATATGCGTTGCAGAATGTCGAAAAAATACAAGAGTGTTATGGTGATTTGTGATAATATGCCAAAAGAAAGGTGGTGCCAATATGTCAGATATAAGTTGTTGTGGAACAGAATGTAGTACATGTTACTGTTATGGGAATATGTGTAATGGATGCAATGAATGTGAGGGAAAAGTATTTCATGCTCCAAAGGGTGAAGCTTGTGCGATTTATGAGTGCGCTATAAATCAGAAACAACTAAAGAATTGTGGCGAATGTGAAGAAGTTCCATGTAGTATTTGGATGAAGACGCGAGATCCTAAATTCTCAGATGAAGAGTTTGAAAAAAATACAGCAATGCGAATACAGACATTAAAGAAAAATTCATGAGGTGCTTCTGTGTTAGCCAATAAAGAACTTAAAGATTATATAATGGAACAGTTGTTTGATTTAAAAGATGTCCGGAATATCCCTATGATGGGAGGATACATATTTTATTATAAAGAGAAAATAATTGGTGGAATTTACGGCAAGGGTTTTATGGTGAAAATCACAGATGCTAGCAGAAAGTATATGCCGGATTGTGAGGCTGAACTACCATATGAAGGAGCGAAGCCGATGTTTCTAGTCACAATATTGGAAGACAGAGAGTTGTTACAGAAAATGGTGAAGGAAATGTATGATGAATTACCCGAACGGGCACCTAAAAAGAAACGAAGGTAATCGTAATGGAAAAAACAGAAAATGAAATTCAAAAGGAAAGAAAAAAAGATATAGAAGACAAGGCAAATACATTGATTAGGCAGTGCAATGTTGCAACATTAACTTCTGTAAATGAAAAAGGATACCCTCGAACATGTATACTTTCTATTGCAAAAGCCGATGTTTTTTCGGATATTTATTTTGTGACTTCAAAAAGATCTAAAATTAATGGTAAAGCCACGCATTTTGAAGCAAATTCTAAGGCAAGCGTATGCTATTTTAAGGACGGAGATAGTGTAACACTAATCGGAAATGTTGAATTTGTAGTAGATAAGGACTTACAAAGTCAAATATGGAATGAAACTGATAGGAAGTTTTTTAAGGATGGACTAGCTGACCCTAAATTTAGACTAATAAAGTTCCATGCGATTGAAGTAACTTTTTGGATTGAAGGAAAGTTTAGAACATGTAAATACTAATAGAATAAAAATATTTCTCAAAAATCACTCAATTCACAGTCAATGTGGGTTGGGTGATTTTTTTGTATCCTTTTACTTGTAAAACAAAATGCCCCAAGGGCAGAAAGGAAGGTACAGTATATATGTACGAAACAAGTAACGCAGGAAAATATCAGTCGGTTGTTATCGGCATCGATCATGGTTTTAGCCTGATTAAGACCTGCCATCACATAATGAGTAATGGAGTAGCGAGGATAAGTGGGAAACCTCCAGTCTTAGAAAGCAGCCTTTACTACGATGGCAACTATTATGTGATTGGTGGTAGCCGAATGACAGTAAATGAGGACAAAACAGAGAACGATAACTATTTTATCCTTACACTGGCGGCAATTGCAAAAGAACTGAAAACAAGGGGGATTGAGAAGTTTGCAAAGGTGGTGTTGGGAGTCGGAGTTCCATTTAAACGGTTTGGAGAGGAGCAGGCAAATCTGGTTGATTACCTAACAAGATCGGGACTTATTGCATTCGAATTTGAAGGCCAGCAATTAACGATTGTTATCCAAAAGGTCATCTGCTATCCACAGTGTTTTGCGGCAATAGCAGACCGCATTTCTAACATGGAAGGGAGGTATGTCGTTGCTGATATCGGTTCTTGGACAAAGGATATCGTCTGTATTGATAATAAGAGAATTAATGTGGAGCAGAGTGTAACCATTTCACATTCCATTATCACGTTATTTCAGGGAATGAATAGTGCAATATACGCCAAGACAGGCAAGCGAATTCCAGAAGATATTTTGCAGGACTTTATTTTGGGGAAAGAAGTGATTTTACCTTTCGATGTAAAGGAAATTATTGAACGGCAGTTGATGGAGTTTGCTCATAAAACAGAAGGTCAGCTCAATGAATATGGATTTGATATTGATTATTCCAACATCATCTATGTGGGTGGAGGAGCTACCATCATGAGACGATTTGCACCAGACCGAGCCAATGTATCCTATCTGGAAGATGTCAGACTAAATGCCAGAGGATATGAATTACTAGCAAAATCTCAGCTGAATCGGGGTTAGGTATGCAAAAAGTTAAAGATGGATACCGAGCCAGTTTTCGATTGAATGAGGATAATTCTAAACATATGGAAATTTATCAAATGTTCCAAGA
>CAYYVJ010000126.1:0-4799 GCA_964475115.1 uncultured Lachnospiraceae bacterium | reverse complement strand
CAGCTTCAAGCCCTTCTAGGATTTGAATCTGATCTACTCCGTAATCTGAACTCATGTTTTTCCTCCTATACTCCCATTTACAATTTCATACATTTTATTTATCTCGAACCTATTTTTTATAAATTCATCTAATCCTGTACAAGTTATAATGGTTTGTATTTTATCAATGCTACTTAATAAATAATTTTGCCTATTACTATCTAATTCTGATAAAACATCATCTAGTAATAATATAGGTGTATCATTAATTATCTTTTTAACGATTTCTATTTCAGCCAATTTTAAAGATAGAGCAGACGTTCTTTGCTGCCCTTGTGAACCATATTTGCGTATATCATTATCTTTAATATAAAAACTAATGTCATCTCTATGTGGTCCTATATTAGTTAATTTTAATTTTTTATCACGTTCTCTATTTTTTAATAATTGCTCTTCGAACTCTTCTTCCTTTACACTAGGCTCATAAAATATTTTTAAATTTTCTTTATTTCCAGATAATTTTAAATGAATTTCTTCTATAATTTCATTTATTTCATTTATAAATATTTTTCTTCTAGCAATAATCTTTTTCCCAAATCCAACTAACTGCTTATCCCAAACATCAAGAGTATCCATATATTCTGGTCTATATTCCAAAGACTTTAATAATAAATTTCTCTGATTTAAAATTTTATTATAATTAACAAGATTATACAAATAGAGTTTATCCAATTGACATAACTCTAAATCAATAAATTTTCTTCTTTCTGCAGGGCCATTTTTAATTATATTTAAATCTTCAGGGGAAAAAAATACAACATTTACAATACCAAATAATTCACTTGCTTTCTTTATAGGAATTCCATTAATTGCTATACCCTTAGGTTTATTTTTTTTCAGATGTATATCTATTCGATATCTAATATCTCTTTTATTAATTAGGGCTTTTATATGCGCTTCATCTTCTTTAAATAAAATCATTTCTTTATCTTTACTACTTTTGTGAGATTTTGCAGTACATGATAAAAAAATAGCTTCTAATATATTGGTTTTTCCCTGAGCATTATCACCATACAAGATATTGGTGTTAGAATCAAATTCCATAAAGAGTGTTTCATAATTTCTAAAATTTTTTAATTCTATTGACTCAATTATCATTTATTTTAATTTCTTCTCCGTTATAGAAAACAATATCTCCGTTACGAAGTTTTTTGCCGCGTTGATATTCGATTTCCCCATTTACTTTTACAAGTCCATCTAAAATAACATTTTTTGCATCTACTCCAGAACCGACAAACCCTGCAGCTTTTAAAGCTTGACCTAATTTTATATATTCTTCTTTTAATGTAATAATCTCCATTATTATCTCACTTTCTTTCTCAATTTTTGAGATTTACATACCAGCAACATTAAAATTAACAGGTAAAATTAAATAAATATATTTTTCTTCTTTATCTCTTATGAAACAAGGAGCTTTTGGATTCATTAAATAAATATCTATTTCTTCATCATCTATTACTCGTAAAGCATCTATTAAGAATTTTGGATTAAATCCAATTAAAATATCTTTTCCATCTTTCTTTATATCAATGGTTTCATTCATAGATCCTATTGCTGAATTAACTTTTAATTCCATTTCTCCATCTACTATTTGTATAATAATTGGCTTTTTATCTCCTTCTTTTACTAAAAGAGTAGCCCTATCAATACAACTTAAAAATTCTTTTTTATTTATTACTACTTTGGTTTCATAATCTGATGAAAGCATTTGATTAATTCTAAAATACTCTCCCTCTATTAATCTTGAAACCACAACTGTATTATCAAATTCAAAAACGATATGATTACTTGTAAAATATATCTTAACTTCATCTTCTGTTTCACCAGATAAAATTTTACTTATTTCAATTAATGTTTTACCAGGAACAACAACTTTCATAGAATCATAAGAAGTTTTTAATTCTATATTACGTATTGACACTCTATGCCCATCTAATGATACCACTTTTAATTCATTTCCGTTTATTTCAAATAATTCTCCAGTCATTAACTTATTACTATCATTAGAAGCAATGGAAAAAATAGTTTGTCTAATTATTTCTTTTAACGTAAATTGAGATAAACTAATAAAATCGTTTTTTTCTAAATAAGGTAATTCAGGAAAATCATCTCCTGTTTTTCCTGCGATATTAAATTTAGCCTTTTCACAAGTAATATAAATCATTTCATTAGCATCAGTTTCAATAGTAACTTCATTATCAGGAAGCTTTCTTATAATATCAGAAAAAATATTTGCATTTATAGCAATGATTCCTTTATTAATAATTTCTCCTTCAACAACGGTTTCAATTCCAAGCTCCATATCATTTGCTATTAATTTAATTTCTTCCGTTGATGCATCAATTAAAATGCACTCTAATATTGACATGGTTGTTCTTGATGGAACTGCTTTAAGTACAATGTTAACAGCATGAAGTAGTTTTGCTTTATTACAGATTAATTTCATAAATGTTTATAACTCCTTTCGGTTTTTCATAAAGATATAAATAAAAGAATTTCGTAGTAATCGTAGTAGGGGGTGTTAATATGTTTATAAGTACAAAACAGCCTTTAACTTCTAAGAGAAAGCAATTTTGTAAGTATGTAAGTAACTCCGTTTTATGAAGGGGATAAAAGGGTACTTATAAACACTTCAAATTTAGGTAAAAAATTATCAACATCCTAAAAACAAAATATAAACATTTAATTGTTTATATTTGGATTTATCTTTTTTGTTAATATATTTATTGTATTTTGTAGAGTTTCATTAATTTTAATTTCTTTCTCTATTTTCCTGTAACCATTTATAATAGTAGAATGATCTCTTTTTCCAAGAAAAAATCCAATTTGTTTTAATGGAACATCTGTTAGTGTTCTACATAAATACATTACAATCTGTCTAGGGAATACTAATTCTTTATTACGTTTTTGAGAAACTAGATCTGTTGGAGTTAAATCAAAGTGTTCTGCAACTATTTTAATAATAAAATCAGGAGTAATCTCTTGTATTTGATCAGGAGAAATTAGATCTTTTAGTGCTTCTTCAGCTAATGATATATTAATTTCTTTTTTCTCAAGAGTAGAAAAGGCAACTATTTTAGTAAGTGCACCTTCTAACTCACGAATATTAGATTTAATATTATTTGCTATGTATTCAATTACTTCATTATTAATATTATAGCCTTCTAATTCTTCTTTTTTTCTAAGAATAGCCATTCTTGTTTCGTAATCAGGAGATTGAATATCAACAGTAAGACCCCATTCAAATCTTGAACGTAGTCTTTCTTCTAAAGTTTCAATATCTTTTGGAGGTTTATCAGAAGATATAATAATCTGTTTTTTTGATTCATGAAGTGTATTAAAAGTATGGAAGAATTCTTCCTGTGTACTTTCTTTTCCTATGATAAACTGAATATCATCTATTAATAAAACATCATTGTTTCTATATTTTTCACGAAATTCGGTAGTTGAAATATTATTTTTATTACGGATTGCATCGATCAATTCGTTTGTAAATTTTTCAGAAGTAACATATAAAACTTTTGCGTCAGGGTTCTTTTCTAAAACAAAATGAGCAATTGAATGCATTAAATGTGTTTTTCCTAATCCTACTCCTCCATATATAAATAAAGGATTGTATATTTCGGAAGGAGATTCTGCAACTGCCAAAGAAGCAGCATGTGCAAGACTATTATTTTTTCCCACAACAAAAGTATCAAACGTATAACGAGGATTTAAATTAGCATTTAAAATATTGTTATTCATTCCATTATTCGTTTTATTTTTTTGAACTTCATCTTTTATATCATCAGGGATTACATATATAATATCATAAGAGATTCCTGTAACTTCACCTATACTAACCATAAGCTGTCTTGAATATTTTTTTTCCACATAACCAGCCAACTGCATATCAGGCACAAGTATAGTTATTAAATTATCTTTAACAGAATGAATTTCTAAAGGTTTTAGCCAAGTATTGAAAGAAACATCTGAAATATCATATTCTTTACGCATATTATTTAGAATTTCATCCCATTTTTCTGTAACATTGTTCGTCATAGTAATCTCCCGTTTCATCGTTGCTTTAATAAAGTACATACATTTATATTCTATACCATTTAGAAGTTTTTTTCAACATCAGAATATTCCTTCTTAAAAATAAAGATGTTTATAATGTGGATAATTAAAAAAAATGAGGTTACCATAATAATAAAATAATATTTTTGTAACCATTATTCACATTCGAAAATTTCCGAATGTGAATAGTGTGTAAAATTTATTCACACAAAATAATGTGAAAAAATAGGGCGTTTGAATATCTTAAAAAAATGTTTTAAACATAATATCAAGAAGTTATCCACAAGTTATTAACATTATGTGGATAACATTATGTTAATTAAAAATTAAAACAGCTGGTTTACATAATGTTTTAACAAAAAAATTTAAAGAATAAATGTAAATTAAAAACTTTATTTTTATCATAATAAAACTTAAAATTAAATTTCTGCTTGACTTGTATCATGTTTTTTTCTATAATTGAAATAACGTTTTGTAGCGAAATAAATGGATTGCCTTATACTGTTTAATTATAGATATTTGGTTATTTGAAGGAGGTGCCTTAAAAATGAAAATGACATATCAACCAAAAAAGAGATATAGAGCTAAGACTCATGGTTTTAGAGCTAGAATGAGTACTTCAGGTGGAAGAAGAGTAATAGCCGCTAGAAGAGCAAAAGGAAGAAAACAATTATCAGCGTAGGCCGCATGTATGTGGCCTT
>CAYYVJ010000125.1:0-4802 GCA_964475115.1 uncultured Lachnospiraceae bacterium | reverse complement strand
CTATAATCGTCTCATCCATTGCTAATGTTATTTTTACTAAAATCTCTGTGGAAAACGCAATATCACTAACTATTCTTTCTCCATCTTCTGGCTTTAAATCAATCTGAATATCATATGGATCACAGGATATATATTCCGCACCTGTTGCTTTTATCTTATCTTTTAAACTATCATATGAATAATATCGAACCTCATTCCCACGATTGACCAGTTCTTTTTACTACCGCCAAGGTAGGATTCGTATGTCTATGTGCAGGAATTCAAAAAAATGCTATTTTACTCATTATCGATTTCCTCCCCCATTACTTTTATTGACTTCGCAAATACTATGGAATCTTCTTTTTATTTTAGTTCAGTCAATAGAAAATAATCCTAATATCAGACAAAATGCACTTGATTCTTGAACTACGGCTTTATATAGGCATAGCCTTCCCTTTGTTTTTTTACAAGTTCTACTACTCCAGCCGGAACAATATCTACAAAGTAAATCACATTTTCTTTTCTTATATCAAATATATTTAGTGCGTTGTTACAGGCTACAAATTTTACACCTTTTAATTTCAAACTTTCCATAGTGTTAATATCAGCATTTAAATCTTGCTTTATATCATAATTCTTAACTGCCTCTGAATTAGCCAAAACCTCGATGCATATCTCCTCATCGCCTATACCATTTAATAAATTGCTGACATTTCCCAGCAGTAGTTTCCACTTATGAATCTCATCAATATGAAATATAACCTTATATCCGGGCATAATAATACCCTCCTTTCTTATTTTTTATATCCCTTGTAGGGAATCATTCTTAGCTCCAATTTATTATTCTTAAATGCAACAATTTGGAATCTTTGTATTTTATAATCGTTTTATATATATTATGTCCATTGGCAAATGACCAGCCAGTGATAGCTCCATAAGAATTTCCAGTCATTCGTACTATGGTTAGTGGTGTTCCACAAATTGATAATCCATCAGTGTGCTTACGATTATTCCTGTCTTACCTTGAGGTGCTAAGTCTGAAATATCATAATCCGTTCTCTCTGATCATCTCCATCGAACAAATCTCTGCAATCAATTTCATCCATAAACTCTATTTCATCTACCGTCATAAGATAAGATACATATTCTTCTGAAGGATAGTAAAAAAATAATAATATTTCCCTTGGTTCAAGGTAATAAGACTCAATAATTCTTGCCATCACCTTTCGAAGAATTTTGACTGAAAATGGATTGAAGAAATAACACCTATTTACTTCTGATGGCACTTCATAATCTTCTGCATTCTGCATTAAAAAACTGGCACGGCCACCTGAAATAGCTGTCTTTTGATTTTCTATCGCTCCTGCATAAATTCTTTCATCATACTCTATACCGATGGATTTTGCCCTGGTCTGGTATGAAAGAAAAAAATCCACCCTTCCTTTTCCACATCCATAGTCCAAAATCACATCGTTTTTTTTTAATAATCCACTATTAGCTAATCGTTCCAGCACAAGGTAAGGTGTTGGTTCATACGGATAGCGGTACTGGTCTGACCTTGAATCATCCCGGCCTGTAGTCTTTATTTTAAATAATTTATCCCATGTTTTTTCATTTTTACTCATAGTTAAAATCTCAAACCCTTCATTGTTTTTCTTTAAGTGTTAGTCATCTATCATCCGCATTTTATTATTATGATAGTTTACCTCCACGATATACTTATATCTATTATATATAAGCTTGTTAGTTTTTTAAACAGTAAATAAGCGTTATCATATAAAATCAATTGCACGCGAAAAGTATTGTATGGCAATTGACAAGGCAATACGTGAATATTTCATTTATATATTGAAGAAAATGAAATTTATGCACAAATACTTTGTTGATTTTATGCTCCAAATGTGTATAATTAAAGTAGGGGAAGTTGGAGAATTCCACTTTATTATTGATTATCGGAACCCTGTATTTGGTAACAATATACTAAGAAAGAGAAGAGGTAAGTGTATAATGGGAAAAATCGATTTAAGTAAGTATGGTATTTTGGGAACAACAGAAATTGTTTACAATCCTTCATATGAACAATTATTTGAAGAAGAATCAAGATCTAACCTTAAAGGTTTCGAAAAGGGGCAAGTAAGTGAACTTGGTGCAGTTAATGTAATGACTGGAGAATATACAGGTCGTTCACCTAAAGACAAGTTCATAGTAGTAGATGAAAACAGCAAAGATACTGTATGGTGGACTTCTGATGAGTTCAAAAATGATAACAAACATGCATCACAGGAAGCATGGGATACAGTAAAAGACATCGCAGTAAAAGAACTTTCTAACAAGAGACTTTTTGTTGTCGATGCATTTTGTGGTGCCAATAAAGATACCTGTATGTCAATTCGTTTTATTGTTGAGGTAGCTTGGCAGGCTCACTTTGTTACAAATATGTTTATTCAGCCTACAGCTGAAGAGCTTGAAAACTTTAAACCTGATTTTATTGTTTATAATGCTTCTAAAGCTAAAGTAGAAAATTATAAAGAGTTAGGACTAAACTCTGAAACAGCAGTAATGTTCAATCTCACTAGTCGTGAGCAGGTAATTGTAAACTCATGGTATGGCGGAGAAATGAAAAAAGGTATGTTCTCCATGATGAATTATTATCTTCCACTTAAGGGTATTGCTTCTATGCATTGCTCTGCAAACACAGATTTAAACGGTGAAAATACAGCAATCTTCTTTGGTCTTTCAGGAACAGGTAAGACAACACTTTCTACAGATCCTAAACGCCTTCTTGTTGGTGATGACGAGCATGGTTGGGATGATAACGGTATCTTCAATTTTGAAGGAGGATGCTACGCTAAAGTTATTAATTTGGACAAAGATTCTGAGCCAGATATTTATAATGCTATTAAACGTAACGCTCTTCTTGAAAATGTAACATTAGATGAAGAAGGAAAGATTGATTTTGATGACAAGAGTGTGACAGAGAATACTCGTGTATCTTATCCAATCAATCATATTGAAAATATAGTACGCCCAGTTTCTTCTGCACCTGCTGCGAAGCATGTAATCTTCCTATCTGCAGATGCTTTCGGCGTTCTTCCACCTGTTTCTGTTCTTACTCCTGAACAAACACAGTACTATTTCCTATCTGGTTTCACTGCTAAGCTTGCAGGTACAGAACGTGGAATTACAGAACCCACACCTACATTCTCTGCTTGTTTTGGTCAAGCATTCCTTGAGCTTCACCCTACAAAATATGGTGAAGAGCTAGTTAAGAAAATGGAACAGAACGGATCCAAGGCCTACCTCGTAAATACAGGATGGAACGGCACAGGAAAACGTATTTCAATTAAGGATACTCGTGGTATCATTGATGCAATCCTTAATGGTGACATTGTGAATGCACCTACTAAAAAGATTCCATTCTTTAACTTAGAAATTCCAACAGAGCTTCCAGGTGTGGATAAAAATATTCTTGATCCTCGCGACACTTATAGCAATTCTTCTGAGTGGGAAACAAAAGCTAAAGATTTATCACAAAGATTCATAAAGAATTTCAATAAATATGAAGGTAACGAGGCTGGAAAAGCTTTAGTTGACGCTGGTCCTAAGCTATAAAATAATTGTTTACTCTTAATTCTATAAAAAAAATGCGTATTAGAAAAACCTACTACGCATTTTTTATGTCACTTCATGGGAGAAACTTTCTTTATAGGGGATAAAATCAAACATTATATCAATAAAACAATACGCGAAAGCATTTTGAACTATCTTGATTTTGAAAGCAAACAACAAAATATGAAAGGATGGCTTAATAACTTTTGACAGAAATTCCATTACTATATTAAAATAAGACCCTCATGATTAGCTTTTTTGCCAAATTCATGAGGGTCCGTATTTTTTATAAGTCTTTTACTTGCGTTTTTAAAACATCATATCCTAGCTTGTCGATGGCTTTTTCAATATCTTTGATAGAGACTTTTTCATCGTCATATTCAACTCTTACTTTGCTTGAATTAAATAATACCTTTAAACTTTCTTTATCTACACCTTCTAAGGATTTCACTCCGTTTTCTATTTTCTGCATACATGATGGACAAGTTAATGTTTCTAATTGAATGGTTGCTTTTTGCATTTTTCATCTCTCCTTTAGTTTATGTTAAATTTTTTATTTTCTTAATTTATAGCGAAGAAGCCTCATACCGTTTAAAATCACCACTAATATGCTTGCTTCATGTACTAACATACCGATTGACATGTTCATCCATTCACTAAAGAATACGCTGGCAAGAAGTACTAATACAACCCCTACTGCAATAATAATATTTTGAATCATGTTATTAGCTGTTGCTTTTGTTAAACCTAATGCGTGTGGCAAGCGGCTGAAATCCGAATTCATTAAAACAACATCTGAAGTTTCAATTGCTACATCTGTTCCACTTCCCATAGCAATTCCAATGTGTGCTAGAGCTAGTGAAGGACTATCATTTACTCCATCTCCAACAAATGCAACAATTTGACCTTTTGCTTGTAACTCTTTAATATATGCTGCTTTATCTTCTGGTAACATATGTCCATGAGCTTCTGTAAGTCCTAGTTCACGTGCAACTAAATCAACTGTTCCTTGGTTGTCACCTGAAAGAACTACTAGATTTTTAACAGCAAGTTTTTTCAGCTTTTGAAGATCTTCTTTTACACCTGGACGAATTTGATCACGAATACCCATCAATGCTTTTAATTCACCATCAACTGATGTTAGAACAAGTGAATTTCCATTTTTCTCAAATCTAGAAATAACAGCCATTAAATCATTTACTTTTTGAGCATCA
>CAYYVJ010000124.1:0-4820 GCA_964475115.1 uncultured Lachnospiraceae bacterium | reverse complement strand
AGGTTGGGGAACCATAGATGATTTTGCTTTAACTAGAGTGGAGTAGTTGATAAAGAGCCTGTGGTGTAAAACCACAGGCTCTTAAAGTTATGTGTTTAAAGCTTAAATCTTCTTATAATATTTTGTAAATCGGAAGCGAGGCTAGATAATCCTTCGCTGGAATTAGCAATTTCTTCTGAAGCAGCAGTTTGTTCTTCTACAGCAGCAGTTACTTGTTGAGTTGCTGCTGAATTTTCTTCTGCTATTGCAGAGAGGTTTTCAAGCATTCCTAGGATTTCATTTTTCATTTCTTCCATTTCGTTTCCAGAAATATTTATTTGTTTTATTGCATTATTTGATTGCTCTATAGAATCATTCATTTCTAAATAACTATGCTTTGTGTTAAGGACGCTATTTGTTTGGTTTTTAACTAGCTCAGCCATATTTGTCATGGTATTTACTGCACTTATTGAATTTGCTTGTAGTTCTTCAACCATGGAATCAATCTCTTTAGTAGATTCAGCAGATTGTTCTGCTAAATGTCTAATTTCTTCTGCAACTACAGCAAAGCCTCTTCCAGCTTCTCCAGCTCTTGCAGCTTCAATTGCAGCATTTAATGATAAGAGATTTGTTTGTGCAGCGATAGAAGATATTACACCGCTGGCCTCCCCTATTTTATTAGCACTTTCATTTGTTCTTAATACGATTTCTTGTATTGAACTGGTGGCTTGATTATTCTCATCTGTAACTTTTGATAAAATCTGAATTTCTTTTAAACCTTCTTCAAGGACCTGAGATACTTTAGCATTTGTAACATTTAATTCTTCTAAGCGCTCTTTGTTGTTTTCAATTGCTTTTCCTAAGGCTTCGGCCATAGAAGCACCAGCTTCTGTATTTTGTGCCTGATCAGATGCTCCTCTAGCAATTTCTGTTATGGTCAAAGAAATTTCATCAGAAGCAGTGGCTGATTGTATAGAGGTTGCTGTAAGCTCCTCAGAAGAGGCAGCAACTGATTCGGAAGATTTACTGACTTCACCAATAATCTCTCTAAGGCTAACAGTGATTCCTTGCAAGGCCTTTGCTAAGGTACCAATTTCATCTTTTCTCTTTAAATGGTTTTTAGGTATATCTTGAGTAATATCAAGGTTTGCAATACGTTCTGCTTGCGTAGAAGCTTGGAATATGGTCTTGGCTATTACGCTACCTACAAGGAAAACAACTACAATACTAATCAAAAGAACAATTACTGTAATCACAGAAATATTAAGTATCATACTTGGAATAGAAGAGAATACATCGCTTTTTTCAGCAGTTACAACAAAGTACCAATCTGTACTTGCAATTGGAGAGAATCCTGCAAAATGGTCTTCTCCTTCAACCGTATATTCACTAACACCACTTTTGACTTCTAAAACTCTTGAAAAGAGTGTAGAAGTGGAAGCAAGACTTGGATCATTTTCTGCTTCTGTAATAGGGTTAAATTCATTTAATACCATTTCTCTATTTGGATGTGCGATGACAGTACCACTTGAATTGATAACATATCCGAATCCACGCTCACCGTATCCTGCTGTATCTACTATTTCGCTAAGAGAACTTCCTCCCATACGACCAAGCACTGCTCCTAGAACATTTCCATTACGCATTATAGGTACAGCATACATAGTAACAAGTTCTCCAGTAACTTTACTAATCAATGGATCGGAAACTACTGGTTTTCCAGAAAGAACATGTTGGATGTAGCTACGTTCGCCTAGGTCACTTGTTGTTCCATCTGAATAATGAGCGCTACCTTTTGTATCTACAATGGCAAGATCTAAGAAGTTTGTACCATCTTTAGATGCTTTTAAAACTGCTTGCTGTGTCCCCCAATGCATGCCTAGAATATCTTTATTTGATGCAAGCACTTGAAGAGTAGACAAATGAGTATCCACCTTACTTCTTACTAGAGTCGCTTCTGCGATAGAGTCTGTAGCTAAAGAGTTTTTTGCAGAACTGGTAAGAACGCTACTAAATGTTAGTAAACCTGTAGCGGCAACAGCTCCAACAGCTCCAATAGTTAAGGATGAGAAAATAATAATAAGTTGTAATCGAATGCTTTTCATTAGTACCTCCTGTTTAATTTGTTTTTGATCTTTCGTAAGGTCGAGGCCATGAAATATCCTCTTTGAGTTCTTTGGCAGATTGGAGAGGCCAATATGGATTTCGAAGGAGCTCTCTTCCTATAAATACAAGGTCAGCCTTATGGCTTTGCAGGATTTCTTCGGCTTGAGAAGAAGTGGTGATTAATCCACCGGCAATAACTGGTAGATGGGTCAAATTTTTTACTGTTTCTGCAAAACCCACTTGATATCCTGGAGATGCATTAATTTTTGCGCTTACAACGCCTCCAGAACTAACATTGATCATATCAATACCCTCATGCTTTATTAAGTTTATCATCTCAGATATGGTGGTATCGTGATTTCCATCTTCCATATAATCTTCTGCAGATACTCTAACGATAATTGGTTTTTCGTCAGGCCATACGGTTTTTATCTCCCGAATAATATCTAATAAAAAGCGAGCACGATTTTCGAGCTTTCCTCCATACTCATCTTTTCTGTGATTAGAAAGAGGGGATAGAAACTCACTAATTAAATACCCATGAGCAGCATGTAACTCAATTGTATCAAAACCTGCTTGGTCTGCCTTAATAGCGGCATTTCGAAAGGCTATTGTGACATCTTTTATATCTTGGAGGCTCATTTCCATAGGAATTCTATATGCATCACTATATGCAATGGGACTAGGTGCAATAGAAGGTTCTGACAATACTTCAGACTTTCTTCCAGAATGTTGAAGTTGTATTCCAACTTTTGCTCCATGTGCTTTGCATGCATCTACGATTTTCTTTAATCCCAAAACATGATCATTATTCCATATGCCTAAATCTCTGTCTGTGATTCGCCCTCTATTTTCTATACCAGTAGCCTCTATAATAATTAAACCAACTCCTCCAACAGCTCTTGAAGTATAGTGGGTAAAGTGCCAGTCTTTTGCCATTCCTTCATAATCTGAACTATACATACACATAGGTGGCATTACAATTCGATTTTTCAGTTCCATATTTTTTAGTTTAAAACTACAAAATAATTTTGACATAATGACTTCCTTTCATTTGGAAATATTTGAGTAATAATATTTTAACATAAAGGAAAATAAAATAATAGGCAAAAGTAAAGATATGTGCCTGATAAGTGTAGGATTGACATTTAATTTTAAATATGTACAATTAAAAGAAGTAGTAAACTAATAGAAAGAAGGCTTATATGAATATTTTAGTCGATACCCATACCCATACACTTGCAAGTGGTCACGCATATAGTACTATTACAGAAATGGCAAAAGCAGCAAGTGAAAACGGGATTAAATTGCTTGGAATTACAGAACATGCACCATCTATGCCTGGCACTTGTAGTAATTTTTACTTTCACAATTTAAAAGTAGTACGTCGAACGAAGTTTGATGTAGAATTATTGCTAGGAACAGAATTAAATATTATGGATTATGAAGGAAATGTTGATTTGGATGATTTAACCTTATCTAACCTTGATCTGTGTATTGCAAGTCTTCATCCACCTTGTATTGCACCAGGAACGATGGAAGACCACACAAATGCGATTATTGGAGCAATGAAGAATCCTTATATAAATATTATTGGGCATCCAGACGACTCAAGATATATTGTGGATTATGAAAAAATTGTAAAAGCAGCTAAAGAATATCATGTTTTATTAGAAGTTAATAATAGCTCTATAAATCCGAATAGCTTTCGTTTAAATGCTCGAGAAAATTACATTGAAATGCTAACATACTGTAAAAAGTATAAAGTTCCTATTGCATTAGGAAGTGATGCTCATGTAAGTGATGATGTGGGAAACCATTCAAATGCCAAAGAACTTCTAAAAACGCTAGATTTTCCTGAAGAATTAATTATGAATACTTCTGTAGAAAGATTTAAAAACTTTATTAAAGAGAAATGCTAAGGAGGAATATGTGATAAACCTGAAAAATGTAATGTTGCTAAGTGATATGGATGGAACTTTACTTAATTCTAAAAGTGAAGTATCAGAAAAAAACAAACAAGCTATTCGTGACCTTGTGGCCCATGGTGGTAGGTTTGCTATTGCAACTGGTAGGAGCCATCTAAACTCTAAGAGATTTACAGAAGAATTAGAAATTAATACTCCATGTATTGTGTACAATGGCTGTGGACTATTTGATTATTCTTCCAATGATTTTTTGAAAATACATGAACTGCCAAAAGCAAAAATAAAGAACTTTCTAAATGATTGTTTGGAAAGATATAGAAATGTAAATGTTCAAATATATAGTCCTTCTATGTGTCACGTTGTTTCAGAAGAAACACGGGCAAATAAAGAGCTGATTTCTATCCATCAGCCTTGTGAGTTTTGCAATATAGATGACCTTGAAGATACCCCTTGGATTAAGGTACTGCTATACGGAGAAATACAAGATTTAATTTCTATAGAAAACAAAGTAAAAGAGTTCGGATTAGAGGATGATATTGATACGGTATATTCTTCTGAGAATTTCTTGGAATTACTACCGGTTGGTATTTCAAAGGGAAGTATGTTATTAGATTTAAAAGAAATATTGAAAGAATCCTATAAAGTCTATACGATAGGGGATTATAATAATGATAGAGAAATGTTAATAAATGCAGAGGTGGGTATAGCCACTGGAAATGCAATTGAAGCCGTAAAGGAAGTAGCAGATTATGTAACTGTGAGTAATGACGAAGATGCTATTGCAGAAGTAATTTATAATATTATTTT
>CAYYVJ010000123.1:0-4867 GCA_964475115.1 uncultured Lachnospiraceae bacterium | reverse complement strand
CAATGTCACCTTCAACTAGAATTCGTTCTTTTGAAGGAATTCCATGAACCACTTCTTCATTTAAAGAAACACAAACTGAAGCAGGAAATCCATTATAGTTCAAAAATGATGGGATGCAATTATAACTACGTATAATTTCTTCAGCAACTCTATCAATCTCAAATGTAGATATTCCTGGTCTTATAATTCTAGCCAACTCATCATGAGTCTTTGCTAAAATTTTTCCAGCTTCTCGCATTAATTCAATTTCTCTTTCCGATTTAATTGACACTGCCATTTTTTACGCTCCTAAAATTCCGAGTATGGTATGAAATACATCTTCCATATTCTGTGTTCCATCAACATTATACAATATGCCTTTTTCTGAATAGTATTCAATCAAAGGTTTTGTTTGTTCATGATACACGTTTAATCGTTTTTTTACTGTTTCTGCCTTGTCGTCATCTCTTATAATAAGATTTCCACCACATTGATCACAAATACCTTCTACCTTTGTAGGCATGCTACTTATATGATAGGTGGCTCCACAAGAAGCACAAACTCTTCGCCCTGACATACGTTTGATAATAAAATCATCTGGTACATCTATATCAAGAGCATAATCTATTTTTTCATTCAACTTTAAAAGTGATGCATCTAAGCTTTTTGACTGTGGAATTGTTCTAGGAAATCCATCTAGTACGTATCCCTTTTCACAATCCACTTGTTTTAATCTATCTACTACTAAATCCATAACTAACTCATCTGGTACTAACAACCCTTGGTCAATATACTTTTTAGCTTCTTGACCAAACTTAGTTCCTTCCTTTATGTTAGCTCTAAAGATGTCTCCAGTAGAGATATGAGGAATTTGCCACCTATCAGCTATCTTTTTAGCTTGCGTACCTTTTCCCGCTCCTGGTGCACCTAACATGATAATTCGCATAGTATTCCTCCATACATACTTATTCTCACCATATTATTCCAATCTAGTCATTTGGCAGGCGACTGCTTCGTCTGCCAAACTTACTGATTTAGGGATTTTAGTCATTTAAAAATCCTTTATAATGACGAACAAGCATTTTTGATTCAACTTGTTTCATTGTTTCAAGTATAACACCAACGATAATAATAATTGACGTTCCACCGAAGGAAACATTGGCACTAAATACACCTGAAGCAATTATTGGTACAACTGCTACAACAATTAAGCCTGCAGCTCCGATAAAAATAACATAATTTAAGATTACACTTAAATAATCTGAGGTAGGTTTTCCAGGACGAATTCCTGGTACAAAACCACCTTGCTTTTTAATATTGTTTGCAACTTCTATCGGGTTAAAAGTAATTGAAGTGTAGAAATATGCAAAAAATACTACTAATATAATATATACAAGAAGTCCTATGCTATATATTGGCTCCTTTGGATTCATCCAGTTTGCTTGGTTCATTGTCATTAAAACTTTGCTCCATATACTTGTAGAATCTATAGTAACAAACTGACTAATTACAACTGGTAATGATAGTAGTGAACCTGCAAAGATAACAGGGATTACACCTGCTGTATTAACTTTTAATGGAATATGAGTGGATTGACCACCAACCATTTTTCTTCCTTGCATTTTCTTTGCATACTGAACTGCAATTCTTCTTTCACCGTTTTGTAATAAAATAACGAATGAAATTACACCTAAAATAACTAGTGCAATAATAACGATTGCCAAAGCTGACATTGCAACAGCTTTTCCTTTTATAAATCTCACATAAAGAGTTACAAAATCTTTCGGAATACTTGAAAGGATATTTACCATCAAGATCATTGAAATACCATTTCCAATTCCATTTTCTGTAATTCTTTCACCTATCCACATTAGGAAGGCTGTACCTGCAGTCATAGAAAGAACTGCTATTACTATGCTTGAAAAATTATAGGTGTTTAGCAATCCTTGAGATCCAAAGCCAATTGTCATGGCTAAAGATTCAATTAATGCTAAACCAACTGTAACATAACGTGTTATCTCGGCAATTTTCTTTCTTCCTTCTTCGCCATCCTTTTGCAATTCCTCTAATTTGGGAATTGCAATAGTAAGCAATTGCATAATGATGGAAGATGTGATGTAAGGTCCTATATTCAATGCAAAAATCGACATTTGAGTTAAAGACCCACCAGTGATAGAATCAATAAAGCCAAATGATTCACCAATCTGGGATTCAAAAAAGTATTTAATGTAATCGGCATTAACCCCAGGTATTGGGATTTGACAACCTATTCTCACGATGACTAACATAAAAAACGTATATAGAATTCTAGTTCTTATATCTTTAATTTTTAATGCGTTTCGGAGTGTTTTTAACATTAGATCACCTCTGCTATTCCACCAAGAGCTTCAATTTTATCCTTTGCACCTGCACTGAATGCATTAGCCTTCACCGTAAGCTTCTTAGTAAGCGTTCCATCACCTAGTATTTTAACGCCATCTTTTGGATTCTTAACGATGCCTACTTCCATTAATGTTTCAATAGAAACCACTGCATCATTATCAAATACTTCAAGAGCACTCACATTTATACCAATAATTTCTTTAGTATTTCTATTTGTAAATCCTCTTTTAGGAATTCTTCTATACAATGGCATTTGACCACCTTCAAAGCCTGGTCTTGGTGCGCCTGAACGTGCCTTTTGACCTTTGTGACCTTTACCAGCTGTTTTTCCATTTCCTGAACCATGACCACGACCTTTTCTGAAGTTATCGCTATGTTTTGAGCCTTCAGCTGGTTGTAAATTTGATAAGTTCATTCCTACACCTCCTTATCTAATATTAGATTTCTTCTACTTTTACTAAATGTCTTACATGTTGGATCATACCTCTAACCGCTGCATTATCAGGCATTTCAACTGTTTTATTAAGCTTTCTTAAACCAAGAGCTTCAACAGTTTTCTTATGCTTAGGGATTGCGCCGATAGTTGATTTCACCAATGTGATTTTTAATTTATCTGCCATTTTTATTCCCTCCTATTAGCCTAATAATTCCTCAACAGATTTTCCACGAAGTCTAGCTACTTCTTCTGGAGTTTTTAATTCATTTAAACCAGAGATTGTTGCTTGAACTACGTTTTGTTTGTTACTTGATCCTAATGATTTTGTACGAATATTTTTAATCCCCGCAAGTTCTAATACTGAACGCGCTGGACCACCAGCAATAACACCAGTACCTTCTGGGGCTTTCTTTAATAATACAGAAGCACTACCAAATTTACCGATAAGGTCATGTGGTATACTTCCATTTTCATCAATAGGTACAGAGATTAGCTTTTTAGCTGCATCTTCTTTTCCTTTGCGGATAGCTTCAGGAATTTCAGCGGCTTTACCAAGTCCTGCACCTACATGTCCGTTGCCGTCTCCAACAACTACTAAAGCTGAAAATCTGAAGTTACGTCCACCTTTAACAACTTTAGTTACACGCTTGATTGACACTACTTTTTCTGTTAATTCTAATTGACTAGCATCAATAATTGTATGTTTCATGTGTGTTTTCCTCCTTGATTAAAATTCCAGACCAGCTTCTCTTGCTGCATCTGCCAATGCCTGAACTTTTCCTTGATATACGAAGCCACCTCTATCAAATACTACAGACTTAATACCTTTTTCTAAAGCTTTTTTAGCAATTACAGTTCCAACTAAAGCTGCTGCAGCTTTGTCGTTAGTGTTCTCTAATTGTGATTTAACTTCCTTCTCCATAGTAGAAGCAGCTATAAGTGTATTTCCTACTGTATCATCAATAATCTGAGCATACATATGATTATTACTTCTAAACACAGCTAAACGTGGTCTTTGAGTTGTACCAGTGAAACGATTACGTAATTTTCTATGTTTATTTTTGCGAACTGTTGTTCTTGATACTTTACCAATCATCTTTATCTCTCCTTCTATTATTTTTTACCAGTCTTACCAACTTTACGTCTAATAACTTCATCAGCATACTTAATACCTTTACCTTTATAAGGTTCTGGTCTTCTAAGATCTCTAAGCTCAGCTGCAAATTGTCCAACCTTCTCTTTATCTATTCCACTAATTTTGATCTTGTTTTGTCCTTCTACTTCAGAAGTTAATCCTTCAGGATCTTCAACTTCTACTGGGTGAGAATAACCAAGAGCGAAAACTAGTTTATTTCCTTGTTTTTGAACTCTGTATCCAACACCATTAATCTCTAATACTTTTTCATATCCTGTATTAACACCAGTTACCATATTTGCGATTAATGTTCTAGTCAAACCATGTAATGATTTCATTTTCTTTAAATCATTTGGTCTTGATACTAAAACTTCTGCACCTTCAAGTTTTATATCCATTCCCGCAGGTAATACTCTTACAAGAGTACCCTTTGGTCCTTTTACAGTCACTTTATTATTTTCTGCTATTTCCACGGTAACACCTGCTGGAATAGCGATAGGCATTCTTCCTATACGTGACATGCCGGCACCTCCTATTTGTATTTTCTACCAAACAAATGCAAGTACTTCTCCACCTACATTTAAGTTTCTAGCTTGTTTATCAGTTATAACACCTTGATTTGTTGATATAATTGCAACACCAAGTCCTCCAAGTACTTTTGGAAGTTCTTCTCTGTTTGCATATACACGTAAACCTGGTTTTGAAATTCTCTTTAAACCTGTAATGATTTTTTCGTTTTTATCTTTACCATATTTTAAGGTAACACGGATTGATTTGAAGTTTCCATCCTCTACCAAATCATATTTCTTTATATATCCTTCATTTAAAAGAATCTCAGCAATAGCTAATTTCATTTTAGATGCAGGAATATCTACTGTATCATGTTTAGCAGTATTTGCATTACGAATTCTTGTAAGCATATCTGCAATTGGATC
>CAYYVJ010000122.1:0-4867 GCA_964475115.1 uncultured Lachnospiraceae bacterium | reverse complement strand
TTCATAAATTGTGTTTATTAATTGTTCTTTTTTAACTCCAAAGCCACTTGTTGTGTTTCCTTGGGGATCCATGTCGATAACTAGCACTTTTTGACCTAATTCTGCAAGACAAGCAGAAAGATTGATAGCTGTTGTAGTTTTTCCTACTCCGCCTTTTTGATTAGCCACAGCAATTATTCTACCCATTGTAATTCCCCTTTCTAAATCCTTATATTTATTATACCATTATTTTTTTACTATTACTATATCCGTTTGTTTTATTTTTACATTTCAAAAGGGAATGTTTCACGTGAAACATTCCCTTTTGAAAATCAAAAAATTTCTATAATGCTATTTTTGATTGCAAATACTGCAGCTTGAGTTCTATCCGACACATCAATTTTCTTAAAAATATTTGATATATGATTCTTTACAGTTCTCTCACTTATAGATAATCGATCAGCAATCTCTTTATTAAAAAGACCTTCAGAAATAAGTTTCAAAACTTCAACCTCTCTTTTCGTTAATCCATGTGTTTTATTTCTTTCCATATCTGCTTCTTTTTTTATTAATCCCGAATTTAAAACAGAAATTAATTCTGGTTGGATAAACGTTTGATTATCATATACTGCATAAATTGCTTTTCTTAATGTGTCAGAGTCCGAATCTTTTAACACATATCCATTACATCCCAAATCCACTGCTTCCATTAAATATTGTACTTCATTATGTATAGTAAGCATTAGAACCTTAAGTTTTACATTTGATTTTTTTATCTCTCTTAAAACTTGAATGCCATTTAACCTAGGCATATTAATATCCAATAAAACCACATCTGGCCCAAGTAATTTAATTAACTTTAGACATTCTTCCCCATCACTTGCGCAAGCAACAATTTTTATTTTTTCATCTAACTCTAGTAATTGCTTTATTCCTTCTCTTACTATAGGATGATCATCTGCAATTAAAATCTTAATTTTCATATTATTCCCCTTGTTTTTCATTTGTATATATTTTAACTAAAACCTCTGTCCCCAGATTAACACCCGTTTCTATTTTAAAATCACCCGATAAAAGTGAAACTCTTTCACGCATAATTGCTAATCCAAAACCAATTCTTCTACCATCATCATTTGCCTTTTGAATATCATTTATATCAAATCCATCACCATCATCTTTAATAGACAAAATAACATAATTATCATAATAAGATAATGTAACATTTAGATTTTTTGCATTGGAATGTTTCATACTATTTACGCAAGCTTCTAACATAATACGATAGAGTGAAATAGATATCATCTGATCCATTTCAAAAGAATCACCACTGATTTGAAACTCCATCTTAATATCTGAATCTTTTGATATTTTTTCAACCGCTCTTTTTAAAGTCTCATCAAAACCAAAATCGTCAAAGGTCATAGGTCTTAAATCAAAAATAATATCACGAATTCCATTTATTGAATCACGTATAATTTTATTAATTAATTGCATTTCAAGTTTTACTCTTATAGAATCCATATCAATGACTTTTGTACAAAATTCAATCTTATGAATTAAGCCTGTCATCATCTGTATAACCGTATCATGTAAATCACTTGCTATCCTTTGCCTTTCAAGCTCTTGTTCCTTAATTAACTTAATACAACATATCTTATCGACTCTCTCTTGAATCTCTTCTTCCGCATTTACACCATTTAATTCATTTATTACTTTTTTTAACTTTCCAATCTTTTCTTTATGATTTTGAATTTGAATAGCAATTTCTTCTTGTTTTTTTAATAATTCCATCTGTTTCATTTCCAAATGTTCTATTTCATCATTCAAAAAATTATTTTTATCAGAACTTGGAGAAAATGCTTCATATGCAAAATCAATATTACCCTTCATTAAGCCTAATCTAGAAGCTATCTCCCTAATTTCTAGCTCTAGACTCTTTTCTTTATTACTTAGCTCCTTATATAGATTCTCTACTTCTTCTAGTTCGGAATATAAATAATCCCTAACATACCTGAATCCCTCATTCATAACTACTCTCCATCTTTCGTTTTATTAGATCAAATCATAAAACCATCAAATTACTCTCATTAAACTTTTCAACAATTTTCTTTATTATTATAACATACATTTCCTTAGAAAAAAGTAATATTTGTAATTTTAACGTAACTTTTTTAAATGTGTTTGTAAGTTTTATACATTTATACTATAATAATATTATGAATGTTAAAGAATAAAAATTAGGACATTGTATAGATAAGAGAGGAGATATTATGAAAAACAAAAACAAATTATTTACTGTTGCCATAATTTCTATTTTAACTGCAGTAACAATATTTATTATAAATAAAATTATTTTTTTGACTTCTATCTTAAAAGATATTTTACAAACCCAAGAGGGATATAAATATGAATGGAGATTTGGAAATATCTATTATACAAAAACAGGTGCTGGTAAGCCATTATTACTTATCCACGATCTGGATCCTGGAAGTAGTGATTTAGAATGGTCAAAAATGGTCGAAAACCTGTCCAAGAAAAACACCGTTTACACTCTTGATTTATTAGGATATGGTAGATCAGATAAACCCAATTTTACTTATACCAATTACTTATATGTACAATTAATAACAGATTTTATTAAAAATATAATTGGTCGCAGAACGGATGTTATTACTTCTGGTTCATCTTCATCTATTGTGATTATGTCTTCATGTAGTGATAATACACTTTTTGATAAAATAATGTTTATCAACCCTGACTCTTTGAATAAAACCAATCAAATTCCTACTAAAAAAAGTAAACTACTTAAATTCATAATTGAGACACCTATAATTGGTACCTTGATTTATAATATCAATGTAAATAAAGAAGTTATAAGAAAAGATTTTTCAAATCGTTATTTTCAAAACCCATATAGGATAAGTAAAAATTTGGTAAATGGGTATTATGAAGCAGCACATCTTGGTGGAGAAAATTCAAAATTTCTTTTTTCTAGTATTAAAGGGAACTATTTAAACTTTTCCATTTCACACAAGTTGGGTCAAATTGACAATAGTATCTATATTATTGGAGGAAGTCAGGAAGAAGATATTAAACAGACTATCTATGATTATAAAATATTAAATTCTATTATTGAAGATGATTTAGTAGAAGGTACAAAACATCTACCACATTTAGAAAAGCCTGAAGAAGTCTTCAAGCTTTGTGAAATATATCTCTTATAAAGGTTCTTTTGAAGGCAATCCAGCCTTACGAGGATATTTTAAAGGTGTCTTTTTATTCTTTTGCGTAACAACCAAAGTCCTCTCTATATCTGTATTCGGCAAAACAAAGGAAATCGTATCTATTATGCTGCCACCTAACAAGGTGACAGCTTTTTTTGCTTCTTTTATCTCTTCTTCTACTTTTCCAGATTTATAAGGTATAAAACATCCCTTATTTTTAACAAATGGTAAGCAATATTCTGATAAAGTAGAAAGATTAGCAACAGCTCTAGAAACACAAAAATCATATTGTTCACGATATTCCTTGTCATGTCCTAAGTCTTCTGCTCTATTATGAACAGCATATATATCAGATAAATCTAAAATTTCAATTACTTCATTTAAAAATTTCACTCTTTTATTTAGAGAATCAACTAAAAGAACTTTAAGATTTGGAAATGCTATTTTCAATGGTATACCAGGAAAACCAGCTCCTGTCCCAATATCAATAATCTTTTCTTTACCCGTAAAACCTTTGTGCAATACAATCGATAAACTATCTATAAAATGTTTATAGACTACTTCTTCATAGTCTGTTATGGAAGTAAGATTCATAACCTTATTTTTTTCAATTAAAAGGTCATAATATGTCATAAATTGATCTAGCTGTTCTCTAGACAATGAAATATTTAATTTTTCTAATCCCTTTTGAAAAATACTATCATCCCTCATAGCCAATTCCTTTTCTCTATCGTTTTTGTTCTAAATATACTAAAAGAACCGATATATCTGCTGGCGATACACCTGATATACGTGAAGCCTGTCCTATAGAAGCAGGTTTGTACAAGTTCAATTTTTGTCTTGCTTCTTTTCTTAGATTTTTCACTTCTTCATAATCATAATTTGGATCTAATCTTTTATTTTCGAGCTTTTTAAATTGTTCTACTTGCTTTAATTGTCTTTTAATATAACCTTCATATTTAATATTAATGTTAACTTGTTCTATTACATCATAGGATAATTCAGGCCTATTTTGATCAATCTCTGCTAATAAATCGTAAGATAATTCAGGTCTTCTTATTAATTCAGCTAAGGTTGTTCCTGTTTTTAATGCCATACTTCCATTCTTTTCTAAACATGCCTGAACTTGTGCTGTCGCACCAATATTTAAATGTTCCAAACGAATAACTTCTTCTTCAATTGCCTTTTCTTTTGCAAGTATATAATCATATCTATCATCACTTATAAGACCTATATTATGTCCTATCTTCGATAATCTAAGATCTGCATTATCTTGTCTTAATAGTAAACGGTATTCTGCCCTAGAGGTCATCATTCTATATGGTTCTTTTGTTTCTTTTGTAATCAAATCATCTATCAAAACCCCAATATATCCTTGTGAACGATCTATTACTATTTGCTCCTTTAAAAGAACACTTAATGCTGCATTTATTCCTGCAATTAGCCCTTGAGCTGCAGCTTCTTCATATCCAGAACTCCCATTAAATTGACCTCCACTAAACAAACCATTAATATTAATAAATTCTAATGTTGCTTTCAATTGTCTCGGGTTAATACAATCATATTCAATTGCATATGCATTTCGAACTATCTTAACATTCTCTAATCCTGGAACAGTTTTATACATTTCATACTGTACATCTTCTGGAAGTGAACTTGACATA
>CAYYVJ010000121.1:0-5084 GCA_964475115.1 uncultured Lachnospiraceae bacterium | reverse complement strand
CGTGATATCTTTAAGAATTCATGACAAATAATTTTATTATTTGTAATACAAGGAGGTGTAACCATGTCTATCTGTCCTAAGAATAAATCTTCTAAAGCAAGAAGAGATAGCCGTAGAGCAAATTGGAAAATGAGCGCAGTAAATTTAGTTAAATGCAGCAAATGCGGAGAATTAATGATGCCTCATAGAGTATGTAAAGCTTGTGGTTCTTACAACAAAAAAGAAATCGTTTCTGTTGACTAATAGAATCGAAAAAGCGGGATGTTATTTAACATCCCGCTTTTATTAGTTGTAATTATTTAATTTTTCTAAGAATCTTTTAACCCATAATAGCAGTAACTTTACATATCTGTCCTTTTTCTGCAAATGGTATAATATTGCATGGGTATTCTGTACCGTCTACAATTAGTTTGGAAATTCCTTTTTCTACACCCTTTGTGTTATCAATCGTGATTTCGTAAGTTGTACCACGGAAACATCTAGTGATTTTAAAGTCTTTCATTGTACTAGGGATACATGGGTCGACCATAAGTCCATTAAAGTCAGGTCTGATACCTAAAATGTACTGTGAAACATTTGTAAAAGTCCAAGCAGCAGTTCCTGTAAGCCAGCTATTTTTGGCTTCACCAAAGTTTTTGGCATCTTTTCCTGCTATCATTTGAGAATATACATATGGCTCTGTTCTGTGTATCTCACTAATGCTCTCTATGTATGCAGGGCAAGTTTTTTTATAGATTTCAAATGCTCTATTTCCTCTCCCTATAACAGTTTCTGCAATAGAAACCCAAGGGTTATTGTGACAGAAGATTCCAGCGTTCTCTTTGTATCCTGGAGGATAAGAAGAAATTTCTCCTAACTTTAAATGGTATTCCGTATATGCGGGTTGTAACAAGACAACACCATATTTACTATCTAAATGCTTTTCTACAGAATCTAAAGCCTTTTTTGCTAATCCTTCTTCAACACCAATGCCTGCCATTACGCAGAATCCTTGTGGTTCAATGAAAATCTTTCCATCTTCACATTCTTTTGATCCGACTTTTTCGCTAAAAGCATCATAAGCGCGTAAAAACCATTCGCCATCCCAGCCGTTTTCCAATACTGCATCGTACATGGCTGCTACCTTTTTATCTATATCATTTTTTTCTTGAGCGAATCCTAGTTGCTTACAAATCTCGGCATATTCTTTTCCGTACTTCACATACATTCCTGCGATAAAGATAGATTCAGCTTTGTGGCTTTCAAAATTTGCAGCTGTTTGAAAAGATTCTCCAGGAGTTTCTGAAAAACAGTTTAGATTCAAACAATCATTCCAATCAGCTCTTCCAATAAGTGGGAGATTATGAGGCCCTAAATGTGTTGAAGTGTAATCAAATGATCTACGTAAATGTTCCATTAAAGGTGCGGCCTTTGTAGAATCATTATCAAAGTCTACCATCTCTTCAAGAATTGTAAAATCTCCTGTTTCTTTTAAGTAAGCACTCACACAGGCAATTAACCAAAGAGGATCATCATTAAATCCACTTCCTATATCCAAATTACCTTTCTTCGTTAATGGCTGATATTGATGATAGGCGCTTCCGTCTTCAAATTGAGTAGCAGCAATATCTAAAATACGTTCTCTTGCGCGATCAGGAATTAAATGAACAAAACCTAATAAGTCTTGACAAGAGTCTCTGAATCCCATTCCACGACCGGTTCCAGTTTCGTAATAAGAAGCGGAACGAGACATGTTGAAGGTAACCATGCATTGATATTGATTCCAAATGTTTACCATTCTAGAAAGTTTGTCATCTTCAGATTCTAAGATATATTTTGATAAAAGCTTATCCCAATGTTCTTTTAATTCAGCAAGAGCAGTGTAAGCTTGTTCTTTTGTTTGAAATTTACTTAATAATTCTTTTGCAGCTTTTTTGTTAATGATTCCTTTTGATTCCCATTTCTCTTCTTTTGAATTCTCTAAATATCCTAAAACAAAAATATAAGTTTTTTCTTCACCTGGCTGTAAATCTGCTTTAATATGGTGAGAAGCAATGGGATACCATCCGCTTGCCATAGAGTTGTTTGCTTCACCTTTTTCAACAACACTTGGTTTTTCTACTCCAGTATATTCTCCTAAAAAGCTATCTCTATCTGTGTCAAACCCGTTGACCGGTGTGTTTACTGCGAATACTGCATAATGATTTCGACGCTCTCTGTATTCTGTCTTATGATAAATCTCAGAACCAGTAACCTCAACTTCCCCTATATTAAGATTTCTTTGATAATTCGTCATATCATCTACTGCATTCCAAAGACAAAATTCAACATAGGAAAAAAGAGAGACATCTTTTTTCTGATCACTATTATTTTTTAAAGTTAAAATATTAACTTCACAATTATTGTTCAAAGGAACAAAAGCAGTTAATTCGGATGAAAGATTATTTTTTGAAGATTGAAAAATAGTATATCCTAGTCCGTGGCGACAACTATAAGAGTCGAGTGGTGTTTGAGTTGGTTTCCATCCTGGATTCCAAGTACTATCTCCGTCTTTGATATAGTAATAACGACCATTCATATCGTTAGGTACATTATTGTAGCGATATCTAGTTAATCGTAGAAGTTTTGCATCTTTATAAAAGCTATAACCCCCACATGTGTTAGAGATGAGAGAAAAAAAGTTCTCGCTTCCCAGATAATTTATCCAAGGAAGAGGAGTCTTGGGCGTAGAAATTACATATTCTTTTTCATGATCATCAAAGTATCCATATTTCATATTAAGTATCTCCATTCATATAATATAGTAAAAGTTACGAAAACGATTAAATGAAAATAAATTTATATTTATTTATGCTAATTATAGGTTATAGTAAGAAGAAAAACAAGTTTAATATACAAAATGTTAAAAATAATTTAAAGATAAACAAAATATAAGATATAACAATAGTTTATCCTTGTGTTTTGTTAGAAAAAACACTAAAAAACTAGAATGTAAAACATATTACTATAAAAAATAAATAAAAAACTAAAAAAAGTACTTGATATATTATACAACATGTAGTAATATAATGTTACGAAAACGATTAAGTAAGAAATCACTGGAGGGATTAAACATGGTGTCATTAAAAGATATTGCTAAAAAATGTAGTGTATCAGTAGCTACGGTTAGTAAGGCGCTCAATAACCACAGTGATATTAGCAAAGAAACAAGAAAGCGTGTTATACAAGTTTCAGAAGAGATGGGGTATTTCCCAAATTCGGCAGCAAGGATGCTAAAGACGAAGAGAAGTAACAATATTGGTGTACTATTTATAGATAAAATGAATAGTGGTCTAGCACATGAATACTTTTCATCTGTATTAGAAAATTTAAAATCTGAAGCCGAGAAAAGTGGATATGACATTACTTTTATATCTAGAAATATTGGTCAAAAGAAAATGACTTATCTTGAGCACTGTAAGTATCGAAATTATGATGGTGTTGTAATAGCCAGTGTAGACTTTACTGATTCAATGGTTTTGGAGCTGATAGCAAGTGAGCTACCAGTAGTGACGATTGATCATGTGTTTAATGGAAAGACGGCAATACTTTCGGATAATGTGAAAAGTGTTGAGGAATTGGTTACATATATATATAAACGTGGACATAGAAAGATATCTTTTATTCATGGGGAAGATACAGCGGTTACTAGAAAACGTCTTGCGAGTTTTTATAAGACTTGTATGGAGTTTGGAGTAGAAGTTCCAGAAGAGTATGTAAAGGCATCTTACTATCATGATACAAAAACAGCCGGAAAAGCCACGAGGCAACTATTAGAAAGTAAAAACCCACCAACTTGTATTATGTTTCCAGATGATTTTTCATTTATTGGAGGTATGAATGTTATAGAGGAAATGGGATTAAAGATTCCGGAAGATATTAGTGTGGCAGGATTCGATGGTATTCTTTTGTCGCAGATGTTAAGACCGAAGTTAACAACTTTGAAACAGGATTCGGAAATGATAGGAAAAGAAGCGGCAAGGCAGTTAATTGAATGGATAGAAAATCCTAAATTAAATATAGCAACCCAGATTTTAGTTTCAGGAAAACTACTAGAAGGTCAGACTGTAAAAGAATTAGGCAATAAATAACTGTGATGTAATGCCATAAGGCATAACATAAAGAATCTATTATTAAATAAACTATTTAGGGAGGAAGTTTTACATGAAAAAGAAACTACTAGTCGCAATGTTAATCGGTACCATGGTAATATCCACACTTGCTGGATGTGGCAGTAAAGAAACACCAGGAGGTAGCTCTACTGAATCGGGAAAAGTCACCGAACAGGAAAAAGTTACCGAAAAAGCAACTGAAGCAGAAAAAGTTGCTGAACAGGGAAAAGTCCTTAATATCTATTGCTGGAATGAAGAATTCCAGAGTCGTTACATGGATTACTTTGAAAACAAAGGATTGTTACCTGAAGGAATTACAGTTAACTTTGTTATAACTCCAAATGAAAATAATGCATATCAAAACGCATTAGATCAGGCATTACTAAACCAAGAATCAGCTGCAGATGATGACAAAGTTGATATCTTCTTAATAGAAGCTGACTATGCATTAAAGTATGTTGATACAGATTATGCATTAGATGTAAAAGCAGATGTAGGCTTAACATATGATGATCTTGTAGCACAGTATCAATATGCTAAGGATATCGTTACAGATTCTAATGGAAATCAAAAAGGAACTACATGGCAGGCGACACCAGGACTATTTGCTTATAGACGTTCTATTGCAAAGGATGTACTTGGAACAGATGATCCTGTTGAAGTTCAAAAGGCATTAAGTGACTGGGGTAAATTTGATGAAGTTGCAGCTCAGGCAGCAAACAAAGGTTATAAAATGTTATCTGGTTATGATGATGCTTATCGTACCTTTTCAAACAATGTATCTGGACCTTGGGTTGATGGTACAAAAATTGTTGTTGATGACAATCTTATGAGATGGGTTGATCAAACAAAAGAATATACTGATAAAGGTTACAACAATAAAACTTCTCTTTGGGCTCCAGAATGGTCAGCAGATCAAGGACCTGATGGTGATGTATTTGGTTTCTTTTATTC
>CAYYVJ010000120.1:285-5089 GCA_964475115.1 uncultured Lachnospiraceae bacterium | reverse complement strand
GTTCCATCAATGGGTGGAAGTAACTGTCATAATAATTTCGATACTTAAAATGCTTGCCATCTTCTGTATGAAGTAGGTATTCAAAATCTGGATTAGATTCATACCACGCTTTATAGAATGGAAGAACCTTGTCTGCAATCGGGACTTTTCTTATTCCATTATCTGTTTTGCTGACAATTACATCAAAATACTGTTCTTCCAAATGCATATTTTCTTTCTTCAAATCTAGTAATTCTGAAATACGAACTCCGTTGTAGAGAAGCATCAATACAATCTGGTAATATTTATCGTCTTTTTGCTCCCATATCAAATTAATTTCCTCATTACTAAATTTATTTCTGTCATACTTATTTGGATTGCGGTCTTTGTACTGTGCTACATCCACAAAACTGGAATAATCCTTGTTGCAAATATCATTCTTTAATGCGTAATCATATAACTGATTGAATAACACTTTAATCTTCTTCAAGGTTGGAAAATTCTTGCCACAAGTATCAATGACATTCTGTAAATCAACAAGTTTTAGTTCTTTGAAGACTTTGTTATAAAGAGTTCCACACGTCTTGTAAGCAGCGGTGTAACCTTTCACATTAGAATCTGATACAGTTGGATACTTGCGCTTAGACCATTCTTCATAAACATCATCAAATGTCATCTTAGCAGCTTTGGTATCAAATGGATTATTATTATATTCTGCAAGTAACTGCAATCCTTCTGCTTTTGTAGCTGCATATCCCACAATAATAGAATCTTGTACCTGTTTATCTTTTTCTTTATCATAATGCCAGCCTACTGTCTTTCTTACAAGATAGGGTTTTCTTCTGCTTCCGGAAAGTTTTACAACGCTTCCGTATCCGTTGGGTAGCTTTTTAGCCATTAGCACCATTCCTTTCGCTTTTATTCAGTGAAGCTGAAAGCGAATAAGATAAATTGCTAATCCTCATGGACTACTTTTGTAACACTTGGTCTAATAGTCTTCCATATATCATAGTTATCGTTTGTTTGCTGTCCTGAAGCTAATAGTTCTTTCATAGCCTGCCAATCCTTTAGGAATTGAACAAGATTCTTATTATCAAAGAACATCCCAGGTTGACCATCTACATCTTTTAATGAAATATCAAAAACTTCATCAATTGCAAAGAGTAGTGGAAGTACATCTCCATCGGCTTCAATATCAAATTCTGCTAATGCATTTACATTGACATTCAAAGCCTCAGCAATTTTTCGTAACTGTTCTGGCTTTGGAAGATTCTTTCCAAGCTCATACTTGCGAATGGCAACTTCATGTATGCCGCATGCTTCGCCAAGTTCTTTCTGTGTTAATCCACGAAATGTTCGGATTAGTTTAATCTTTTTACCTGTATTCATGATATCAACCTCCTGTGATTGTTAATATAACATTCTAAAAACAAATAGTCAACATTAAATTATAAACTATTGACAGAGCAAAAAAAGGTCTGTATAATACAAAACATAACAGAGCAAACAATGCTCTTATAAAGAGGAGGTGGTAGAAATGCCAGAAGTATTATACAAGGTTGATTTACCAGCCTTTACAGGACGAAATGTACCAATTAAAGAAATTGCTTCGGCAATAGGTAAGGATGCTCAATATGTAAGGGTTGGACTTCAACAAGGAATTCTCAAATTTGGAACGGCAGTAAAGATTGGAGGTTCCAATGAATACAGTTATTATTGCTCGGATAAAAGAGTTTGGGAAGAAACTGGATATTTTAGAAATGAATCACAGGCAGTATGACAAGTATAAAGGAAAGGATGTGGTGCAGATGGGATAGTAAATAAAAATACTCCACAGTTTTGAGAGAACTGTGGAGCAAAATAATAGCGGCGGAGCCACTAATATTTATGTAACAATTAAATTATATCACTGGCTCCTGATGCTAACAACTAGATATTTCAGGAGGAAAGACAGATGAATGAACAAGAAAATGTAGAACTAAAACTTATCAATATGGAAGAAGTCGTTTCTAGAGAAGTTAACTGGTTATGGTATCCATATATACCATATGGAAAAATAACAGTTATTGAGGGAGATCCAGGAGAGGGAAAGACAACCTTGGTATTAAAATTAGCGGCAATGTTAAGTAAAGGATTATCTCTTCCATGTGATGATGACAAACCATACGAACCAATCAGTATTATTTATCAGACAGCAGAAGATGGCATTGATGATACGATTAAACCTAGATTAGAACAGAATGGCGCAGATTGTTCCATGATTCGCGTAATTGATGAGACAGAAAAGCAGCTTAGTATGACGGATGAAAGACTGGAACAGGCAATTATTGAGACAAATGCAAAATTAATTATTTTAGATCCTATTCAAGCATATATAGGAGCAACAGTCGATATGCACCGAGCAAATGAAATTCGACCTGTATTAAAGAAGTTGGGAATGATTGCAGAGAAGTATCAATGTGCAGTTATTCTCATTGGTCATATGAATAAAGCATCAGGTAGTAAATCTACTTACAGAGGGTTAGGCTCAATTGATATACAGGCAACAGCTAGAAGCGTTTTGCTAGTAGCAAGATTAAGAGATAAACCTAATATTCGTATTGTGGCACAGGATAAATCTTCATTAGCACCAGCAGGAGATGCTATTGGATTTGAAATGACAGAAGACAGGGGAATGACATGCATTGGACCTTATGATATTACCATTGATGAGTTATTGATGGGAAATGAGGGTAGGGGCAAGAAAAAGCTTGATATTGCAGAGAATTTCATAAAAGAATTCTTTTCAAGTTCGACAGAAATTGTTTCTAACGATATTTTGAAAGAAGCAGCCCAAAGGGGCATTAAAAGAAACACATTATTATCAGCTAAGAAAAAGATGGGTATTACATCTGGAAAAGGAAAGTTGGAAGATGGAACAACTTATTGGACTTGGGTAATGCCAGATAGAAGAGTTTAAGAATTCATTATTTTAAGGAAGCAGATTCTAAACGGTTAAAGGATTTAGAATCTGTAGCTTCTAAAAGAACAGATTATTAAATTCAAGAAAATAGCGATGACTGTAAAAAGTTAAGTCAAAAAATGGGGATGACTTCAAAAAATCGAGCCAACATGCAGAAATGACATCAAATAGTCCAGTCACATTTGACGTGGAAATTATTGATGAAAAAAGTGACTGTAAAAAGTCCAGTCATTATGCATACAACCCTCGGAGAGCCCCCGCATTTTTGGCTTGCCAAAAGTGCTAGGGGGTTATCATCATTGGCATAGCCAAGATGATAACCGCACTGCTCCGGGAGAACTTACAGATAAGAAAGGAAAGTTGCCTATGGGTAGTGTATCATACTCAGCACATATCAGTAATGATAAAAGTGCAATTACGAGTAAAAGCAAATTAGCTGGGGTAGCAAAGCATAACCTGAGAAAATATAAATCAGCAGATTACAGTGTCGATGATATTAAATTATTATACGGAACTACAAATTTGTATCGGGATGTGAAAGATGTTTACCACAGAGAATTTGATGAAGTTGTAAAAGAATACAACTTAAAACAAAAACGACCAGAGAGGAGGATTGATAATTATTTTGACCACGTAGCAAAACTAGATCAGGATATGGCTGTTGAAATAATATTTCAATGTGGTGATAAGGTATTCTGGGATGAAAATACAAATAAAAGAGAAGATATGTCATATGTGTTTAATGGAATCCTAAAGAAGCTAGAAGAGTCACTTCCAGATTTTAAAATAGCTAATGCTGTAATACACTTTGATGAAGCTAGTCCGCATATGCATGTTGTAGGTGTGCCTGTTGGTTATGGTGCTAAAAGAGGATTACCAAAGAAAGTGTCTAAAAGAACAGTATTTACACCAAAGATATTATCAGGAGTGTTGCAAGGAGAGCTTCGTGAGGAAGCGGCCTGGTATATGGGGTATTTTGTCAATGAGAAGCTTAAAGAGAAAAGCAAAGGTAGAAATTATGACTTATCGGTTGCAGAGTATAAAGTAAAGCAGGAAAAACAGCATTTAGAAGATATGCAGGAACTGGTTGCTGAAGCAGATTTAGATATGAAAGCATCAAAGTTTGTAGCGGATGATTTGATTCGAACAGCGAGAAAAAAGGTGGAATTAATAGAATCTGATACTCTAAACAAAAAGAAAGAATTAGAAGAGCTTGATAAAGTAATTGTTATTAAAAAAGCAGACATTAAAGTATATGATGACAAGTTGAAAAGTTTAGAAAAACTTGTGGAGAGCTTCGATAAGGTTAAGGCGTATATTGCTTCATATCTTCCATTATCTCCACTGATAGAGGAATATTGTAATACTGTTGAACGAAAAAGCAATATTGAAGCTGGAAATAGTTACCGAGGTCTGTTGACAGCATTAGGGGAATTGCTACAATCATTTAAGGAACTGATTATTGATGGAATATGTTGGTTTCCTAGATTGATGCGATGGCATACCAGTAAAGGAGAGGTGGCTCCAGTATTCAGTGATAATAAGAATGAAGGTTATGATTATAGGCTGAAAGCTTATATGAATGTGATTACTAAGGAACAGTATAGTGTTGAAAGTGTTCGGGAAGAGATTAAAGCTGAGAATCGTGTGGGGACACTGGAACAGTTGGAGGAGAAGATGGCAAAGTGTGAGATGATAGCAAAAGAATTTCAATACGATAGCAATGATTGTAAGAGATTAAAATAGCTAAAAAGGCTGAAAAGCTGAAAAGTCTAAAAAGGCTGAAAAGCTGAAAAGTCTAAAAATTCAGCAAAGTCTAAAAAGGCTAAAATGAAAAAAATCAGAGATTGAGTTATTCAATCT
>CAYYVJ010000120.1:0-275 GCA_964475115.1 uncultured Lachnospiraceae bacterium | reverse complement strand
AGCAATGAGAGTAAAAGAATAAAATAGCTAAAAAGGTTAAAAATAGCTGAAAAATAGGCAAAAAAAACAGAAATAAAAGAAGTTAAAATCAGAGATTGAGTTATTCAATCTCTGATTGAAAATTGCAAGTATGTGTAGTATACTTAACAAGAGGTTATATAATTAAACTTAAATGATTTGGTGAGGTAAATATGACTGTAAATTACAACAAATTATGGAAACTTTTAATTGATCGAAATATGATGAAAAAAGATCTTAGAATAGCTACAGGTATG
>CAYYVJ010000119.1:0-5089 GCA_964475115.1 uncultured Lachnospiraceae bacterium | reverse complement strand
GGATATGATTAGGTGTATCTATATGAAAAAAATTATTACATATATTTGTGTAGTCTTTCTTTTTATTTCTACAATTTCACCTGTAAGTGCCACTGAAACAATAGATTTGGGTCTCACTTCAAGTGGAGCTATTTTAATGGAGTCAAGTACAGGTAATATAATTTATGAAAAAGATGCTGATGTGCAATTGAGGCCAGCAAGTATAACTAAGATTATGACTTTAATTTTGGTGTTTGATGCATTAGAATCTGGAAAAATCAAATTAGATGAAGAGGTCATAACAAGTGCTTTTGCTAAATCAATGGGAGGGTCACAGGTCTTTCTGGAAGAAGGAGAGAGGCAAACAGTCGACACAATGATTAAATGCATAGCGGTAGCATCGGGAAATGATGCATCAGTAGCTATGGCTGAGCACATAAGTGGAAGTGAAACTGTATTTGTAAATGAGATGAATCTTAGGGCGGCAGGCTTAGGGATGAACTCTACAAATTTTGAAGATTGTAGTGGGTTAACAGATTCTGCAAGTCATATAACCACAGCAAGAGATGTGGCCATTATGTCAAGAGAACTACTAAGCAAATATCCTCAAATTAAAAATTATACAACGATATGGATGGAAAACATTACTCACGTTACAGCGAAAGGCTCAAGCGAATTTGGCCTTGCAAATACGAATAAACTTTTAAAACAATATGAATGGGCCACCGGCTTAAAGACGGGAAGTACTAGCTTGGCAAAGTATTGTCTATCAGCAACTGCAAATAGAAACAACATTGAATTAATAGCGGTAATTATGGCAGCTCCAAATTATAAAGTTCGATTTAGCGAAGCTATTGTTCTATTAAATTATGGTTATGGAGTATGTAAACTTTTCCTAGATGATAATTCAGATATTTTACCAGAAGCAAAAATATATGATGCAATTACAGAGTTTACTCCTATAGAATACGAAGACAAATTTTCTTTTTTAAGTACAGATGGTACGGATGTAAGTAAAATTACAAAGGAGATTGTTTTGACAGATAAAATATTTGCCCCAATTGAACCAGGAGAAGTGGCTGGAAGAGCAGTTTATCTTTTGGAGGGAAAAGAAGTAGGAAGTATTCAACTCTTATTTAAAGAGGCAGTAAAAAAAGCGGGATTTTTAGATTATTTTAGACGTGCATTAGGAGAATATTTCGTGTAGATAGAATGGAGAAATTGACTTTGAAAAAACACTTAAAGACAGTATTTTATGAAATCAATTCAACTAAATTCCAAGATGGATTTATGGGATGTAGGATTGCCATGTTGTGTGATTTACATTGCAATGAATTTGGGGAAGGGAATGAAATACTTCTTGATGAAATCAGAAAGCAAAAACCAGATTTAATCCTGATAGGTGGAGATATGCTTACTGCAAAACCAAAGGAAAGATTTGATGTTCCTATAGATTTTTTAAGGATTTTGGTAAAGGAATATCCTATTTATTATGCGCTTGGAAATCATGAATATCGATTAAGAATTTACCCTGAAAAATACGGAAGCATGTATGACACCTATATGAATGCAGTGAAAGAAATGGGTGTTCAGTTTCTTCACAATGAAAGAACGTTAGTAGAATTAAATGGTGGAAAGTTTTGGATTTATGGTTTGGAAATTGATAGAAAGTATTATAACCGCTTAGAGCATGTAAAGATGGATAAAGAATATTTGAAAAAAGAAATAGGGCTAGCACCTGAAAACGAATTTACTATATTACTTGCGCATAATCCAACCTACTTTCCAATCTATGCAGACTGGGGTTCTGATTTGGTTTTATCTGGGCATAACCATGGAGGTATTATAAGAATTCCTTTTATTGGGGGGCTGATTTCCCCCCAAATGACTTTATTTCCCAAATATGACATGGGAGAATTTAAAGAAGGTACTTCGACTATGATTTTAAGTAGTGGTCTTGGAACTCATACGATAAAACTCCGTATATTGAATCCGCCGCAGTTAGTAATAGTAGATTTAAAATAGATTTTATGAACAATATGCCCAGTTGCTTATTTCAATAAATTTTAGTACAATAATGGTAGATTTTAGAAAAAGATAAGGATAAAACATATGAATCTTTCGGTAAAATTACAAGCATTTGAAGGTCCTCTGGATTTACTTTTACATTTAATTGATAAAGATAAAATCAATATTTATGATATACCTATTGTAGATATCACAAATCAATACTTAGAGTATATAAAAGAAATGAAGGAAGAAGACTTGGATTTGATAAGTGAATTTCTCCTTATGGCGGCTACTCTTTTAGATATAAAGTCCAGGATGCTACTTCCTAAACAGAAAGACGAAAATGGAGTGGAAGAGGATCCTAGATTAGAGTTAGTAGAACGACTTTTAGAATACAAAAAGTTCAAATACATATCAGAAGAATTAAAAGAAAAGCAAGCAGATGCTGAAAAGTTCCTATATAAATTGGAGACACTTCCACCAGAAGTAGTCGGCTATCAAGAACCAGTAGATATAGAGAAACTTTTATCAGATGTTACCTTAGCAAAACTTCATGGAATTTTTCAATTGGTTATAAAAAGAAGAGTCGATACCATTGATCCAATAAGAAGTAAATTTGGAAAAATTGAAAAGGAAGAAGTAAATCTTACAGATAGGGTGAACCATATACTAGAATTTGCCCAAAAGACTAGAAAATTTAGCTTTCGTAAACTTCTTGAAAATCAAAAAGGTAAAATGGAGGTTATTGTTACTTTTTTAGCGATATTAGAATTAATTAAGGTTGGAAAAATAACAGTTGCACAAGAAAATATCTTTGATGACATTACAGTCTTTGCAAAGTAAAAAAGGAGAAAGAATGGAATTGCAAAAAGTAGAAGCTATAATAGAGGCTATTCTTTTTACTATGGGAGAGGCAGTAGAAGTAGAAAAAATTGCCATAGCTATTGAACATGATGAAAAAACAACTAGAAAAATAGTACATAATATGATGGATCGTTATGAAAATGAAAATAGTGGAATAAAGATTATAGAAATAGATGATTCTTTTCAAATGTGCACTAAAAAGGAAATGTATGAATATCTAATTCGAGTAGCTAGTGTACCTAAAAAACAAGTGTTATCAGATGTAGTACTTGAGACTTTATCTATAATAGCCTATAAGCAACCAGTTACAAAATTGGAAATAGAAAAGATAAGAGGGGTCAAGTGCGACCATGCTGTAAATAAGCTGCTTGAATACAATCTGGTATGTGAAGCTGGACGATTAGATGCTCCTGGTAGACCAATTCTATTTGCTACGACAGAAGAATTCCTTAGACACTTTGGAGTAAGTTCATTAAAAGATTTACCTATTATCAATACCCAAAGGTTAGAAGAATTCAAAAATGAGGCAGAAGAAGAAGCACAGTTGACTTTAGACATATAGGAGAGCTATATATGGGGGAGAAAAATATAGTTTTAATTGTAGATGATATGGAAATTAATCGAATTATACTTGCAGAATATTTAAAGGACGAATATACCATATTGGAGGCTGATGATGGTATAAAAGCTTTGGAAATTATAAGAACATATCAAGATGAAATAGCAGTCGTTTTACTTGACAGACTGATGCCACGTATGGGTGGTTTTCAAGTTATGGAACAGCTAGCGGAAGATGATATTCTAAAAAAGATACCGTTTGTTTTGATTACAGGAGACTATTCTTTAGGTGAAGGTGAAATGGGATATTCGCTAGGGATATCAGAGATTATTACAAAGCCTTTTGAACCATTTGTTGTAAAAAAACGAGTCGATAATATAATTGAATTATACCGTTATAGAAATAAAGAAAGTTATTAACATTTAAACTAGGGAGGTATATAGCTTGCCTGATGATTGAACAACTGTTCATATGTTCAAGGGTGAGAATGGGCGGAGAGAGTATTAAGAGTAAAGGAATAAGTAAAAAACGTCACTATTTTTATAATATTGAATAAACTAAAATGAGAATAAGGATGTAATTTGTCCAAGGTGGTATATTTAATATTATGGATACAAACCGAAATAGAGAACCATCAAACATGGGTATATCCTATGAGAATATTAGTTGGCAAAATATAGAGGGGCAGCCTTTTGGAAGTGCCAATGCTTTTAATGGGATTATATTTAATGATGCAAATAATATTATAGATGTACAAGGGGCTATGGCGGTTGGTGGTAAGTTCATTAGTTCCCGTGGATTAACTATCGGCTTTGGAAAAGAAACACATGAAACCGTAAGTAACTATCTACCAAACAAAGTGAAATTTATGGTGGCTGGAGATATTAGTACAAATGGTCCGCTTGTTGCTTTAGGCCATGTGGTTTCTGGAGGAAATGTACGAATAAACAGTGGAAGCACTTATTTGCTTGGTAAGGATGGAACATCAACCCAATTGCAAGAATTAGATTATTTATATAAGGCAGAGGGGGGAAGTCCTTATTGGGCGCCAAGTGATCAAGGAAATCATTATCTGATATCAAGTTATGACACATCACGTTATATTCCTGCTAGCAGAATCAGAGCAAATCTACCAATGTATTTTAGAAATGCAAGAAATGGAATTCTTGAAAATAAAAGATGCATTGATAGATTAAATACAAATGGAAGAGTAATCGATAATTTTCATGAATGGATTCTTCGTGGAAATGATCCAAGACAAAATGTATTTCTAATAGATGTAAGTCCTTCTGGAATTTTAAAAAAAGGAATACGTGCAGAAGTACCTGAAGGTAGTTTGGTAATTGTAAAACTACGAACAGGTAGAAATGCTCATCTTCAGTACGGATTATGGGGGGATAAAGAAAAAGCAAATCATACCTTATATGTATTTGAAGATGCAGCACAGATTTTCATGGAAGTGCCAGCAAGTATTTGGGGAAGCTTTTTAGCTCCGCAAGCTATGTTCCATGGACATTCTACTGGAGGACATATAAGTGGAAATGTAGCTTTTAATGCTTTTGCAGTTGGGGAAAGAAGTGGATTTGAATTCCATCATTTACCTTTTGTAGGTGGTGTCGTGTGTGGAGAAGTCTCAGCAGCCCCTATACCGAGGCCAGTTCCAATACCGAGGCCAGT
>CAYYVJ010000118.1:0-5125 GCA_964475115.1 uncultured Lachnospiraceae bacterium | reverse complement strand
CCTATTATTTTAGACATATAAAATCCCCCTGTCATACTTTCCTATAATCTATAGTATGCAGAGGGAGCTCTAAAAATACAAATATAATTTTTATTCTACTGTAAAATCTTCTACTGGATCTTCTTTCTTTTTATTTTCCTTAGAGGAAAATCTATTTACAAAGTCTGGAACCATATCAAGTATCTTATTGATACCATCTTGATTTTTAACGTTCACTAGCTTAGCGGAACCATTTTGGATTACTAGTACGGAACTAGGTATAATCTTACCACCCATTCCACCACCACCATTGTTTTTTCTGTCTTCAGAAGCAGCTCCAGCTCCCACTCCAAAAGTAACTTCTACAAGAGGTAATATTATAATATCTCCTACATGAATTGCATCTCCTACCACAGTCTTAGTTGTAATAAAGCTGTCCATTCCCTTAAATAACGATTCTACGGTTGAATTAAAGCTATTGTCTGTCATTCCTTCTCCTCCTATTTTTTAATCATCTTAATCATTCTTCTAACATTCTTATCAATTATAAGCTTTACACCTATTATAAGTAGAGATAATAATCTTATTCTTCCTCTTAAATAAAAATCTCCTTTTATAATTACAGTTTCAAAATTTCCTACGATTGTAAAGTTTTTGTAGTATTTAGGATAGAACATATAAACGAATCCTAATAAACAACCTGTTAATGATGGATCCTCAAATCCAAATTCTAGATTTCCTCGTAAATGTTTTGGTTTAATATGTTTTAATAAAGCAAATAACTGTTTTTTTACTAATTTAAAAACTTTTTTATTTTCTTCATTTGTAATAAACTCTATAAATTTATTCTTATTATCCCTTATTGTTTTTATTCTATCACAGAATCTATGAAAGGTAAATTTTAACTTTTCCCACCATGACATTTCTTTTTCAATATTTTTTTTCTTAGCTTTCTTTTCTTTCTTATTTTCCTTCGTTACCTCTTCTAATTCTTCCAAATCCACTCCACTTGTTTCTCTTAGAATTTCTTTGGACTCATCAGCAGCTTCATCTACCGTTACTTTTACAGCAGATGCTATTTCTTCCTTATCCTTTTTCTTTTCCTTAAGAGTAAATCCTAGTATTTTAACATAACTCTTTATCTTTCCATCTTCATAAACAAGTAGAAAGCTAAACAAACTAAGAAGCCACGATATTTTAAGTGTTATGCTTCTTTCATGATAAAGTTCTCCTTTTGCCACATATCTTATAGGAACCAATAAAATAATTAAAAGGACCAAAACTAAAATACCTATGATACTCAATAATAGAATTCCAATTATTTTCAATATAAATAATAAGATATGTAACATATTTTACACCACCATGTATTTAAGATGTCTTAAATCTTAAATATTCTTTTACATGGAACCCCCCTGTTTCATTATAAGTATCCATAATAATCTGTGTCATAACTTCTAAAGCTTCCTCATAACCTTTGGCTAGTCCCACCACAAAATAATCTTGCTTTTTATAATATGGTTGCAATAAGATATTAGATGGAAAAATATCTAGTAAATTTTTCTCATTTGACGGTAATGTTAAAACAAATACATTTAATTGAGGCTTGTTAGAATTTAATTTTTCCACAATCTGATTCTTGGTTTTTTCTGCAGTTGTCCCTACAAATAAACTTCTATACCATCTCATTTAATCACCCATATCATTTTATTTTAGAGTATTCCACAATTTTCCAGTTTATAATCATTTATTTTCTTTCCATAGATTATCATCTTCTATTATATTCTTAATTAAAGTAATAGAAGCTTTTTTCTCGTCTAAGTCACTACACATTGACAATGAGTTTTCTACATAATCTTTGAACTCATCTAGATTATTGAAAATAATAGGCATAATCGACAAAGTAGCTGCCATAATTCCACGATTAACTAGCTTAGGAAACTTTTTTAAATGGATCATTAATTCTTCAATAAATCCATCTCTTATTTGCATTAATTCTTCATCCGTAATAATAACCATTTCATCATTTGAATCATTTAAATCTACAAAAGTACTTGTTGAAATTAATTTACTGATTAATTGTAAAGAATTATATAATTTATCAATCATTAAACTTTTCAAAAGATCCTGATTCAATGTTGCTGTATCAAGTAAATAATCTATCTTTTGAATTTGACTAAATAAACGTTCTTGATTTCCTTCTAGGTTCTCAAACAAATTATAGATCTCATCTTCAGGTACTTCATTACTATTTGAATTAATTATTTGTCTATTTACATACTCAATTATTCCAATATAGTTCTCAGCTTCTGAAGTATCTGTAATTGCATATGGTAATGATAATAGAACAACCATACTATTATTTATTAACTCTGCTAACATTAAAAGCATATCACTGGTATTGGTAATGAATTCTGTTCCAAAATTAAGTTTCTCTTTTAAAAGCTCATATTCTTCTTTGCTAATTGATGCAAAATCAGTTCCTTCAAATTCTTTCACTATGGAAGATAAGTCTTTATAATTATCATCCATTCCCTCTGGTTTTTCTAGCATAGTAGAAGTTCTTAACATGTACAACAAGCCATCTACCGTACTTTTAGTCGCCTCTTTATATAGGGAAAAAGAATCACTTATTATCTGGAAATATTTCTTTTTTGTCATTCGAACAGGTAGCTGTCCTAAAATATCTTTCATTTTTCTATTTACAACAACCGCATCTTTATCTGCTGCTATATACTGTAAAATCTCCATTACAATCTCTTCTTCTACCATTTCATCTTGAGATTCATTTTCAAAGAAACGATATTCAACACGATTTAATGCATACTCATAGATTTGAAATATATCTACATAAGTAGTCAATTCTTTCATAGAACTTATAATACTATCTCGAATCTCATTTAGCTGACTTATGGCAGATTCCAGTTTCTCGCCCCTTAAGTTCCCTTCTAAATAACTACTTATTACCTCGTTTAGTCCCTGTGTAAATTCTAACACTTTTGTTTTTTTATCGCCTTGATTTTCAGCTATCATTTCACAATAGGTATAATAATTAAAAGCAAACCCTATGTTCGAATATCTATGATATAAAGACATTAGATTATTAGCATATTTGGAAAGATTTATCTCTAAATTTTTGTTTTTTTCGATTTCTTTTATAACTTTATATATGTCTGACATTGTTAAGCCTCTCTTATATTCTTTGTTTATTATATGCTTACTACATACTAAGTAATATTATAACAGTAAGAAAAGCTCTCTGTCAATTACCAGAGAGCTTTCGTTTTATTATCTATTTTACTGTTTCAATTTTCATTATATTAGTAACGCCGCCACCTTGGCCATCTTGAGTTGTTACACCCGCTGTTATAACAACCAAGTCGTCTTTTTCAATTAAACCAGTTTCTTTTGTTACATCAATCGCTCTTGCCATAATAGCATCTGTTGAGCACTCTCTTTTTGATTTCAAAGGTTTTACTCCCCAGTATATTTGCATTCTTCTAAGTATGGTTTCATCTGGTGAAGTTCCAATTATCATCGCTTCTGGCTTAAATTTAGAAACAAGTCTTGCTGTAAAACCAGATAAGCTTGGAGTAATAATTGCTTTTGCTTTCAAATTATAAGAAGTTGCTACTGAGGAATAACTAACTGCGCTAGAAATCCCCTTAGTACTACGCATTTCCTTACGATCTAATAACCCTTCATAATCTAGGTGTTGTTCTGTTGCTTCCGCAATATGAGCCATCATCTTCAGTGCTTCAACTGGGTATTTACCCATAGCTGTTTCACCAGATAACATGATTGCATCTGTACCATCATAGATAGCATTTGCTACGTCAGTAACCTCTGCTCTGGTAGGCCTAGGATTACGAATCATAGAATCAAGCATTTGTGTTGCTGTTATAACCGGCTTAAAGTTATCATTACACTTGTTAATTACCATCTTTTGTATATGTGGAACTTGTTCTGGTGGAATTTCTACACCCAAATCACCTCTGGCAACCATGATACCATCTGCCGCTTGTATGATTTCATCTATGTTATTAATACCTTCAGAATTTTCAATCTTTGCTATAATTGTTGTTTTTGCATCATATTTTTTTAAGATTTCTTTAATTTCATTAATACACGCTGCATTACGAACAAATGAAGCTGCTATAAAATCGAAGCCTTGCTCAATACCAAATACAATATCTGCTTTATCTTTTTCAGTAAGAGGAGGTAACTTAATACTAACATTAGGAATATTTACACCTTTACGGCTTCCTAATTCACCACCATTAATAATTTTACATGTAATATCTGTATCAGTTAAAGCTGTTACTAAAAGTTCAATTAATCCATCATCAATTAGGATTTGATTTCCAACCACTAAATCTTGTGGCAATCCAGCATAATTAATGTGACCAATTTTATCATCACCAACAATTTCTTTTGTTGTTAAGATATACTCATCACCTTCAACTAAATTGACTTTTATATCATCTTTCAATAAACCTGTACGTATTTCAGGTCCTTTTGTGTCAAGGAGCATTGCAATAGGTAAATCAAGTTCTTCACGAATCTCTCTAAGCATTTCAATTCTAGATAGTTGTTCCTCATAATCTCCATGAGAAAAATTGAAACGAGCTACATCCATTCCGTTTTCAACTAATTTTTTCATTAGTTCTCTGTTATTAGTATTAGGTCCCATAGTACATACAATCTTTGTTTTCTTCATAAATTCCTCCAAATAGGGTAATGTCTTTCTTTAATTTTTTTTCACATGCTCATGTGTAAACAAATGATCTTGGCAATATTCATAATTCCCTTCACATTTTGAACAAAAACGAAACTCCAAGTTTTCGTCGTCTTTCTCTGACCTTCCACAAACCGCACATTTATGCTTAGTTATATTCTTAGTCTGCTTAACTTGTTGTTGATATACTTTTTTTCTACGAAGTTCACTAGGTGAAATTCTTTTATAATTTCTTGTTGTAAAGAAATAAATAGAAAAATTAAGTAATGAGATCGTAACTGCTATTACAATTCCCCAATCTCTGTTTATCACTGCGGTTATAATTGACAGCAAGAAAAATGCTCCATTTATATATGCCAGGTATTTTACTTTAACTGGAATAAGAAAATAAATCATAAACTGAACATC